>NZ_JBVHYH010000032.1:0-11888 GCF_055569135.1 Kitasatospora sp. NPDC029367 | reverse complement strand
GGGTGGTCCCGGAAACCGGGGGTGGCCGGAAACGCCCGTCCGGCCCGCGGCTACTCCTGGCCGCGCAGCCACTCCTCCACGATCTCGGCGGTCAGGGCCGAGTCCTCGCGGATCATCGACAGGTGGTCGGCGTCGACGCCGACCACCCGGGCGCCCGGGACGAGCGGTTCGGCCTGGGGGCGCTGCTCGATGGGGGCCTCGTCCACGCCGGCCAGGGCGCGGTCGCAGGTGATCAGCAGGACGGGGGCCGTGGTGTGGTGGACCTCCAGGCGGTTGAGCAGGACCATCCAGCGGCCCATGGCGGACAGCCGGGAGTTGGTCAGCCGCACCGGCGAGTCGGCGCCGGTGAAGTTGAGCCGCATCATGCCGGTGTAGTCGGTGCCCTCGTCCGCGTTGTGCTGGAAGCTCAGCGTGTCGAAGAGGACGACGCCCGCCGGCCGGATGCCCCACGTGTGCTCCAGCAGGCCGGCCGCGGCGTAGGCGAAGGAGCCGCCGGAGGAGTGGCCGGCGAGGACGAACGGGTGGCCGTCACTGGCGCGCAGGGCGCTCTCGGCGATCACCCGGGTGGCGACCTCGGGGGTGGCGGGCAGCCGTTCGCCGGTGGCAAAGCCGACCAGCGGGAGCGCCGACACCTCGCGCTCGCCGCGGAAGTGGGCGGCGAGCCGGGAGTACTGGTGCACGCCCGCGTTGGCCGTCGGCGCGCTGACGCAGATCAACCGGGTCGGGCGGGGCCCCTCGGCGAGGCGGGTCGCCCAGGGCAGGTCCTCCAGTTCGGCGGTCGCCTCGAAGGTGGGGCGAAGCGCCGCGACGGTGGCGAGCATGCGCTGGGCCTCGGGCACCTTGCCGTTGGCCAGGGCGTCGGTGAACAGGCGCTCCAGGGAGTCCAGTTCGGGTTCGGCACCGGAGCCGAGCACGGCCGCGCCGGTGCCGTCCTCGGTGGCCTGGTCGGCGAGTTCGCTGCGGATCCAGGTGGCGAGTTCGACCGGCGAGCGGCTGTCGAAGACGACGGTGGCGGGCATCCGCAGGCCGGTGACAGCGGCGATCCGGTTGCGCAGCTCGACGGCGGTGAGCGAGTCGAACCCGAGCTCGTAGAAGTCGCGTTCGGCGTCGACGGCCTCCGGGGAGGGGTGGCCGAGGACGGCGGCGGCTTCGGCGCGGACGGTGTCGACGAGGTAGTGCATGCGCTCGCGCTCGTTGAGGTCGAGCAGCTGCCGGGTGAAGCCGACGGCCGCGTCGGCGCCGCTCCCGCCGCCGCCCGCGGCGGTGCGCCGGGCGGCGCGGACGAGTCCGCGGAACAGCGGCGGCACCTCGCCCTGGGGGCGCATGCCCCCGGCGGCCAGGCCCATCGGGATGACCAGCGGTTCGGTGGACCCGAGGGCGGCCTCGAACAGGGCGAGGCCCTGCTCGACGGAGAGCGGCGGGATGCCGCCGGACTGCATGCGCCGCATGTCGGTCTCGCTGAGTTCGCTGGTCATGCCCGCCTCCTGGGCCCACGGGCCCCAGGCGAGCGAGGTGCCGGCGAGGCCGAGCGACCTGCGGTGGTCGATCAGGGCGTCCAGGAAGGCGTTGGCCGCGGCGTAGTTGCCCTGGCCGGGACTGCCCATGACGCCCGCGATGGACGAGAAGACGGCGAACTGGGCGAGGCCGAGGTCGCGGGTGAGCTCGTGGAGCTGCCAGACGGCGTCGACCTTGGGCCGCAGGACGGCGGACAGTCGCTCGGGGGTGAGCGCGGTGACGATGCCGTCGTCCAGGACACCGGCGGTGTGGATGACGGCGGTGAGCGGGTGTTCGGCGGGGATGCCGGCGAGCAGGGCCTCGGTGGCGGCGCGGTCGGCGGTGTCGCAGGTGACGACGCGGGCCTCGGCGCCGAGCGCCGCCAGGTCGGCGAGGAGCTCGGCAGCGCCGGGGGCGTCCGGTCCGCGCCGGCTGGTGAGCAGCAGGTGGCGGGCGCCGGTGACGGCGAGCCGGCGGGCGAGGTGGCGGCCGAGCGCGCCGGTGCCGCCGGTGATCAGGACGGTGCCGTCGGGGTCGCGCTCGACGGGCATGGTGAGGACGGTCCGGCGCGCGGATTCGCAGACCGTGAGCGCGGTGCGGGCGTCGCGGATGTCGTGTGCGGCGACGGGCTGGGCGGTGAGCTCCCCGCGTCCGGCGAGGGCGGCGAGCTCCGCGAGGATCGCGGCGGTCCCGTCCGCGTCCGGTACGGGCAGCCGGCCGAAGGCGGCGTCGTCGAGGACGAGGTCGGTGCCCGCCGCCGCGCGGTCGGTCAGCCGCTCCGGCGGCAGTCCGTGGCCGAGCAGGGCCTCGCGCAGCCCGTCGGGGGCGGTCGCGGAGACGTCGGCACCGAGGAGCAGGGCGAGCTCGACGGCGGCGGTGGCCGGTCCGGCGGCGGTGGCGTGGACGTGGACGGTCCGGCCGGACCGGGCGGCGGCCGGGCCGCCGAGGGCCCGCCACGCCGGGACGAAGTCGGCGGCCAGTGCGGCGGCGGCCTCGATGGACCAGCCGTCGGGCAGCGGGGCCAGCAGACGCCGGTCGGCGACCGCCTTCGGCCCGGCGGGCAGCACGCCGAACACCTCGTCGCCGGGGCGCAGGTCCGGCACGCCGGAGCCGACCGCCGTCACCACACCGGCTGCGCCGGCGCCGTGTGCGTGGACGGCGGCGGCCTTGACGGCCACGGCCACCTGCCCGGCCGCGGGCGGCTCGGCCGCCTCGGGGCAGGGCACGAGGGCCGGGTCCTCGCCCAGCGGGCCGTCCAGGACCCACGGAGTACCGGCCGGGGGCAGCAGCCCCGCCGCGTCCGCGAGCCGGGCCAGCCGGCCGACCCGCAGGGCGCCGCCGCGGACCGCGAACTGGGCCTCGCCGTCGGCCAGCAGGCCGGGCAGCAGCGGCAGCACGGCGGCCACGTCCTGCGTCCGCTCGACGTCGAGCAGGGCGAAGCGGCCGGGGTGCTCGGAGTTCGCCGTGCGCGCCAGGCCCCAGGCGGCGCCGCCTGGCAGGTCGCGGACGGTGTCGCCGTCGGCGGCCCGGACGGCGCCCCGGGTCACGAACACCAGCCGGGAGGCGGCGGCGCGGTCGTCGGCCAGCCACTCCTGGACGAGGGCGAGCACGCGGGTGGTGTGCGCGTGGACGGCCGCGGGGACGTCGCCGGCCGGGCCGTCCAGCGCGACCAGGACGAGGTCGGGCACCCGGCGGCCGAGGTCGGCGAGGGTCGCGGCCGAGGAGCCCGTGCCGTAGACGTCCCGGCCGAGGGCGGTGCAGCTCGGCGCCGTGGCGGCGGGCGGCGTGGCCGGGGCGGGGACCCACTCGATCCGGAACAGCGGGTCTCGGCCGGTGCGGGCGGCGGCCGCGGCGGCCTGCGGGGCGCGCAGGACGACCGAACCGACCGTCAGCACCGCGCCGCCCGCCGGGTCGGTGGCGGTGACGGACACCGTGTCCTCGCCGAGGCGGGCCACGCGCACCCGCAGGGCGGCCGCTCCCCCGGCGTGCAGGGCCACGCCCTGCCAGGCCCGGGGCTGCGGCAGCTGCTCCTCCGAACCGACGCCGATCAGCACGGCGGCGTGCAGGGCGGCGTCCAGCAGGGCCGGGTGGAGGCCGAAGTAGCGGGCGTCGTCGGCGGGTTCGCCGTCCAGCTCGACCTCGGCGAACACCTCCTCGCCACGCAGCCAGGCGGCGCGCAGCCCCTGGAACGCCGGGCCGCGCCCGGGCTCGCGGTAGAAGCCGTCCAGGTCGACGGCGAGCGCGCCGGCCGGCGGCCAGGCCGCCTGGGCGTAGTCCGGCAGGTCGTCGTCCTGGGGCACGAGGGTGCCGGTGGCACAGCGCGTCCACGGCTCGTCAGGGGCGCCGTCGCCGGGGCGGGCGTAGCAGGCCACCGGGCGGGAGCCGGTGCCGTCGGGCGCCCCGACGCGCACCTGCACGACGGGTTCGTCGTCCTCGGCGAGCGGCAGCGGGTCGCCGAGCGTGAGCTCCGCGATCCGGCCGCAGCCGACCTGGTCGCCGGCCCGGACGGCCAGTTCGACGAAGGCGGCGGCGGGGAAGGCCGGCCGACCGCCGATCCGGTGGTCGAGCAGCCACGGGTGGACGCGCAGCGCGAGGCGGCTGGTGAAGAGCACGCCGTCCGTGTCGTCGGCGAGCGGGACGGCGGCGCCGAGCAACGGGTGGTCGGCCGGGACGAGGCCGACGGAGGCGACGTCGCCGGAGAGGGCGGCCGGGCGGGGCCAGTAGCGGCGGTGGTCGAAGGCGTAGGTGGGCAGGTCGACCCGGCGGGCGCCGGTGCCCTCGAACAGGGCCGCCCAGTCGACCGGGACGCCGGCCGCGTGGAGCGCGGCGAGGGCGGTGAGCAGGGTGCGCTCGTCGGCGCGGTCCTTGCGCAGGGCGGCGGCGCGGACGCAGTCGGCCGCGTCGTCGCCGAGGCTCTGTTCGGCGAGGGCGGTGAGGACGCCGTCGGGGCCGAGTTCGAGGAAGGCGGTGGCCCCGGCCTCGCGCAGCGCGCGGACGCCGTCGGCGAAGCGGACGGCCTCGCGGACGTGGCGCACCCAGTAGTCCGGGGTGGTGAACTCGCCGCCCAGGGTGCCGGTCAGGTTGGAGACCAGCGGGATCGACGGCGCGCTGTAGGACAGGCCGTCGAGGACCTCGCGGAAGTCCGCCAGCATCGGGTCCATCAGCGGCGAGTGGAACGCGTGCGAGACGCGCAGCCGCGCGGTCCGGCGGTCGGCGAAGTGCGCCTCGATCCGCGAGACGGCCTCCTCCGCGCCCGAGACGACCACGGACGTCGGGCCGTTGACGGCGGCGATCGACACGAAGTCCCCGAGCAGCGGCAGGACTTCGTCCTCCTCGGCCTGCACGGCGAGCATCGCGCCGCCGGACGGCAGCGCCTGCATCAGCCGGCCGCGCGCGGCCACCAGGGCGCACGCGTCGCCGAGCGGGAACACCCCGGCGACGTGTGCCGCCGCGATCTCGCCGATCGAGTGCCCGGCCACGAAGTCCGGCCGCAGGCCCAGGGATTCGACGAGCCGGTAGAGCGCCACCTCGACCGCGAACAACCCGGCCTGGGCGTACTCCGTCCGGTTCAGCAGGTCCGCGTCCTCGCCCCACACGACCGTGCGCAGCGGCTGGTCCAGGTGCTCGTCCAGCACCGCGCACACCGCGTCGAAGGCGTCCGCGAACACCGGGAAGCGCGCGTACAGCTCCCGGCCCATGCCGAGGCGCTGGGAGCCCTGGCCGGAGAACAGGAAGGCCGTCGCGCGGTCGGCCGCGACGCCGCGGGCGACCTCGGTCAGGCCCTCGCTGCACGCGAGCAGCACGGCCCGGTACTCGAAGGTGGAGCGTCCGGAGGCGAGCGAGAACCCGATGTCCAACGGGGAGAGTGCGAGGGCGCGGGCGCGGGCGAGGTGGGTCTCCAACGCGTCCTCGGAGCGGCCGGAGAGCACCCACGGGACGACGGCGGGCAGCACCCGCTGGTCCTCGGTGTGCTCGGGCACCGCGGGGGCCTGTTCGAGGATCACGTGCGCGTTGGTGCCGCTGATCCCGAACGAGGACACCCCGGCGCGCCAGGGCCGGTCGACCTCGGGCCACGGCCGGGCCTCGGTGAGCAGGTCGATCGAACCCGCCGTCCAGTCCACGACGGCGGACGGACGGTCGATGTGCAGGGACTTGGGCAGCACGCCGTGCCGCATGGCGAGCACGGTCTTGATCACCCCGGCGACGCCGGCGGCGGCCTGGGTGTGGCCGATGTTCGACTTCAGCGAGCCGAGCAGCAGCGGCCGTTCGCGGTTCCTCCCGTAGGTGGCGAGGAGGGCCTGGGCCTCGATCGGGTCGCCCAGGGCGGTGCCGGTGCCGTGCCCCTCGACGGCGTCGACCTCGGCAGGCGACAGTCCGGCGCTCGCCAGGGCCTGGCGGATGACGCGCTGCTGGGACGGGCCGTTGGGCGCGGTGATGCCGTTCGAGGCGCCGTCCTGGTTGACGGCGCTGCCGCGCACGACCGCCAGCACCGGATGCCCGTTGCGACGCGCGTCGGACAGCCGCTCCAGGACGACCATGCCCACGCCCTCGGACCAGTTGGTGCCGTCGGCGGCGTCCGAGTAGGCCTTGCAGCGGCCGTCCGCGGCGAGTCCGTTCTGGACGGTGAAGCCGGCGAAGCTCACCGGGGTGGTCATCACCGTGACACCACCCGCGAGCGCGAGTCCGCACTCGCCGCCCCGCAGCGCCTGGGCGGCCCAGTGCAGGGCGACCAGGGAGGACGAGCACGCGGTGTCGACGGTGACGGCCGGGCCCTCCAGGCCGAGCGTGTAGGAGATCCGGCCGGAGAGCACGCTCGACGCGAGGCCGGTGCCGGCGTGGCCGCCGATGTCCTCGCGCGAGTTCATCATGAGCGTCGCGTAGTCGAGGCCGTTGGTGCCGACGAAGACGCCGGTGCGGCTGCCGCCGAGCTTCTGCGGATCGACGCCGGCGCGCTCCAGGGCCTCCCATGAGGTCTCCAGGAGGAGACGCTGCTGGGGGTCCATCGCGAGGGCCTCGCGCGGCGAGATGCCGAAGAAGGCGGCGTCGAAGTCGGCGACGGCGTCGATGAAGCCGCCTTCCAGGGTGGCACTGCGGCCGCGGCCGTCGCGGTCGCCGACGAGCAGCGTGCGCAGGTCCCAGCCGCGGTCCCGGGGGAAGCCGGCGATGCCGTCGCCGCCCTCGGAGACCAGGCGCCACAGCTCGTCGGGCGAGGTGACGCCGCCGGGCAGGCGGCAGGCCATGCCGACGATGGCGATCGGGTCGGTGTCGTCGGCCGCGGCCCGCGCGGCGGGGAGCAGCGGGTCGGCGGGGGTGTCGAGGAGCTCGGCCAGGAGGTGCTCGGCGAGGGCCTGGCCGGTCGGGTAGTCGTAGACGGAGGTGGCCGGGAGCTTGAGGCCGGTGGCCGCGCCGAGGCGGACGGGCAGCTCCACGGCGGTCAGGGAGTCGAAGCCGAGGTCGCGGAACTTGCGGTCGGGGGCGACTGCGGAGCGGTCGGCGTAGCCGAGCACGGCGGCGACGTGGGTGCGGACCAGGTCGGTGAGCAGGGCGGTGCGCTCGGCCGGAGTGAGGGCGCGCAGGCGGCCGGTGAGCTCGGAGGCGGCGGTCGCGTAGTCACGGCGGGCCGCGGCGGCGGCCTCCAGCGCGGGCCGGGCGGCCGGGAGGTCGCGCAGCAGCGGGTTGCCGCGCAGGCCGACCAGGCTCTCCAGGACCTGCGGCTGGGTCAGGTCGAGCAGCACGAGCGCGGGGGCCGGGCGGGTGACGGCCTGGCGCAGCGCGGCCAGGGCGAGCTCGGGGTGCAGGGCGGGGACGGCGGCGCGCTGGGTGCGTCCTTCGTCGTCGGCCGGAGCGCCCGAGTCGATGCCGGCGGCCTCGGCGCCGATCCAGGCGCCCCAGGCGACGGAGGTGGCGGGCAGGCCCTCGGCGCGGCGGCGCTGGGCGAGCGCGTCCAGGACCGCGGCGGGGGCCGCGAGGGTGGCGCGGCCGGGGGTGCCGACGGCGCCCGCGACGGAGGAGCAGAGCACGAAGGCCGTCAGGTCGAGGCCGCGGGTCAGCTCGTCCAGGTGGCGGGCGGCCTCGGCGCGGACCCGGTGGACGGCGGCGAGGCGCTCGGGCGTCAGGTCGTCGAGGACGCCGTCGTCGAGCGTGCCCGCCGCGTGGACGACGGCGGTGAGCGGGGCGTCGGCGGGGATCGCGGCCAGCAGGGCGGCGAGGGCGGCACGGTCGGCGACGTCGCAGGAGGCGGTCGTCACGACGGCGCCCAGGCCGGTCAGCTCCTCGGCGAGGTCGGCGGCGCCGGGGGCGTCGGGGCCGCGCCGGCTCGCCAGCAGCAGGTGGCTCGCGCCCGCGGCGGCGAGTTGCCGGGCCACGGCCGCGCCTCGGCCGCCGGTGCCGCCGGTGATCAGCACCGTGCCCAAGGTCTCCCCCGGCGTCCAGCCCGCGTCCGGTGCGCCGGCCGGGGCCGGAACCAGGCGGCGGACGTGGACGGCGGCGGTGCGGATCGCGATCTGGTCCTCGCCGTCGGTGCCGGCGAGCGCGGCGGCCAGGCGGCGCACCGCGGACCGGTCGGGGGCCTCGGGCAGGTCGACGAGACCGCCCCACTGCTGGGGGTGCTCCAGCGCGGCGACCCGGCCGAGGCCCCACACGGCGGCCTGCTCGGGTGCGGCCGGCGCTTCGGTGCGGGCCACCGCGACGGCGCCGCGCGTCAGGCACCACAGCGGCGCGGTGACGTCCGCGTCGCGCAGCGCCTGGAGGAGTCCGAGGGTCGCGGCGGCCGGGCCGGTGCCCCGGCCGAGTGCGAGGAGGGACAGCACGCCGCTGAACGGGCGGCCGGTCGAGGGCAGTCCGCGCAGCAGCGCGGCGAGCTCGGCTCGCTCCGACGTGGGCACGGAAAGGCACAGGGCGTCCGGTCCGACCGCCTCGCAGGCCGCCTCCGTCCACGCCTCGTCGCCGTCCTCGGCGGGCGTCACCACCAGCCACGGGCCGGAGGGCCGGGCCGTCGAGCCGCCCGGCAGCGCACGCCAGGACTCGTGGAAGCGCAGGGCGTCCAGGAGCGACTGGTCGCGGTGGTGGCGCCGCCACGCGGACAGGGCTGGGAGGACCGCGCCGAGCGCCTCGCCGTCCACGGCGAGGTCGGCGGCGAGCGCGTCCAGGTCCTCGCCCTCGACTGCGGCCCAGAAGCGGGCGTCCAGCGGGTCGTCCGGCGCGGCGGCGCCGGGGCGTCCGCCCGCCGGGGCGTGCGTCCGGGGCCAGTAGCGCTCGCGCTGGAACGCGTAGGTCGGCAGGTCGACGCGCCGGGCGCCGGTGCCGTCGAACAGACGCGCCCAGTCGACCGGCGTGCCGGCGACGTGGAGGCAAGCGAGCGCGGTCAGCAGGGCGCTCTCCTCGGGGCGGCCGCGGCGGCCGGCCGGCTCGACGACCACGTCCGCGGCGTCCGCGAGGGTCTGCCGGACGGCCGGGGACAGGCCCGCGGTGGGGCCGAGCTCCAGGAAGTCGGTCGCACCGGCGGAGTGCAGCGCGCGGATCCCGTCGGCGAAGCGGACGGCCTCGCGGACATGGCGGACCCAGTAGTCGGGGGTGGTGACGTCCTCGCTGTCGAGGGAGCCGGTGAGGTTGGAGACCAGCGGGATCGACGGCGCGCGGTACGTCAGCCGCTCGAGGACCTCGCGGAAGTCCGCCAGCATCGGGTCCATCAGCGGGGAGTGGAAGGCGTGCGAGACCTGCAAGCGGGTGGTCCGGCGGTCGGCGAAGTGTGCCTCGATCCGCGAGACGGCCTCCTCCGTACCGGAGACGACCACGGAGGTCGGGCCGTTGACGGCCGCGAGCGAGACGGACTCGCCCAGCAGCGTCAGGACTTCGTCCTCCGTCGCCTGCACGGCGAGCATCGCGCCGCCCGCCGGCAGCGCCTGCATCAGCCGGCCACGAGCCGCCACCAGGGCACAGGCGTCGTCCAGGCCGAACACTCCGGCCACGTGCGCCGCCGCGATCTCGCCGATCGAGTGGCCCCCGACGAACTCGGCGCGCACGCCCAGCGATTCGACGAGGCGGTAGAGCGCCACCTCGACCGCGAACAGCCCGGCCTGGGCGTACTCCGTCCGGTTCAGCAGCTCCTCGTCCGAGCCCCACACGACCTCGCGGACGGGCAGGTCGAACTGCGCGCAGACCGCATCGAAGACCTCGGCGAACACCGCGAAGCGCTCGTACAACTCCTGCCCCATGCCGAGGCGTTGGGCACCCTGCCCGGAGAACAGCACTGCCGTCCTGCGCTCGCCGTCGGCGACGCCGCGCGCCACCTCGGCACCGTCCAGCAGCACCGCCCGGTGCGCGAAGCGCGACCGCCCGGCGGCCAGCGAGAGGCCGATGTCGGCCGGCGAGGCGTCCAGGCCTTCCAGCCGGCCGAGTTGGGCGTCCAGCGCGGCCTCCGACTTGCCCGCCAGCACCCACGGCACGACGACCGGCGCCACCGACGGCTCCGGCACCACCGCCTCGGCCGGCGGGGCCTGCTCGACGATCACGTGCGCGTTGGTGCCGCTGATCCCGAAGGCCGAGACGCCCGCGCGTCGGGGCCGGCCGGTCTGCGGCCACTCCTCGGCCTGGGTGAGCAGCCGGATGTCACCGGCCGACCAGTCGACGTGCGAGGACGGCGCGTCCACGTGCAGCGTGCGGGGCAACACGCCGTGCTGCATCGACAGCACGGCCTTGATCACGCCGGCCGCACCGGCGGCGGCCTGGGTGTGGCCGAGGTTGGACTTCAACGAGCCCAGCAGGAGCGGCCGTTCGCGGTCCTGCCCGTAGGTCGCCAGGAGGGCCTGGGCCTCGATCGGGTCGCCCAGGGTGGTACCCGTACCGTGGCCCTCGACGAAGTCGACCTCGGCGGCCGACAGGCGGGCGTTGGCGAGGGCCTGGCGGATGACGCGCTGCTGGGACGGGCCGTTGGGCGCGGTCAGGCCGTTGGAGGCGCCGTCCTGGTTGACGGCGCTGCCGCGCACGACGGCGAGCACGGGGTGCCCGTTGCGGCGCGCGTCGCTCAGCCGCTCCAGCACCAGGACGCCCGCGCCCTCCGACCAGCCCGTCCCGTCCGCGCCCTCCGCGAACGCCTTGCAGCGCCCGTCCGGAGCCAGCCCGCCCTGGCGGGTGAAGCCGGGGAAGCCGAGCGAGGACGACATCACGGTGACGCCGCCGGCCAGGGCCAGCGTGCACTCGCCGCTGCGCAGCGACTGGGCGGCCAGGTGCATGGCCACCAGCGACGAGGAGCACGCCGTGTCGACGGTGACCGCCGGGCCCTCCAGGCCGAAGGTGTAGGAGATCCGGCCGGAGACCACGCTCGCGGCCAGGCCGGTGCTCGCGTGGCCCTCGATGTCCTCCTGCGCGTTCATCACGAGCGTCAGGTAGTCCTGGCCGCCGGTGCCGACGAAGACGCCGGTCCGGCTGCCGCGCAGCGCCGTCGGGTCGATCCCGGCGCGCTCGACGGCCTCCCAGGACGTCTCCAGCAGGATCCGCTGCTGCGGGTCCATCGCGAGGGCCTCGCGCGGCGAGATGCCGAAGAACGCCGCGTCGAAGTCGGCCACCCCGTGCAGGAAGCCGCCCTTGGCGGTGGCGCTGCGCCCCCGGTCGCCGGGGCCGCCGCCGAGCAGGGTGTCGAGGTCCCAGCCGCGGTCGGTCGGGAAGTCCGAGATGCCCTCGCGGCCCTCGGCGACCAGCGCCCACAGCTCCTCGGGCGTGCCGATCCCGCCGGGCAGGCGGCAGGCCATGCCGACGATCACGATCGGGTCGTCGGCGGTGGCGGCGGCCACCGCGGCCGGGACCACCGGCTCGGCGTGCTGCCCGAGCACCTCCGCGAGCACGAGGTCGGCGATGGCGGTGGGGGTCGGGTGGTCGAAGACCAGGGTCGCCGGGAGGCGCAGGCCGGTGACGGCGGTCAGCCGGTTGCGCAGTTCCAGCGCGGTGAGGGAGTCGATGCCGAGGTCGTGGAAGTCGCGGTCGGCGGCGACGGCCTGCGGGGAGGCGTGGCCGAGGACGGACGCGGCCTCGGTGCGGACCAGGTCGACGACGTGCCGCAGCCGGTCGGCCTCGCGCAGCTCGTACAGACGCGCGGCAAGGGCGGCGAAGGCCGTACCTCCGGCGCTCGCGGCCGTGCGACGGCCGGCGGGCAGGAGGGCGCGGAACATCGTCGGCACCTCGCCGCGCGGGCGGGCACCGGCGGCCATGCGGCCGGTCGCGACCAGGTAGGGCTCGTCGACGGCCATCGCGGCGTCGAGCAGGGCGAGGCCCTGGTCCTCGGTGAGGGGCGGGACGCCGGAGGCGCGGATGCGGTGCAGATCGGCCTCGGAGAGCGTGCCCGTCATACCGGCCGTGGGCATCCAGGCGCCCCAGGCCAGGGACTGGGCGGCCAGGCCCTG
>NZ_JBVHYH010000031.1:0-89648 GCF_055569135.1 Kitasatospora sp. NPDC029367 | reverse complement strand
TGTTCCTTCCTTTTTGTGGGGGGTTTCGGGGGTCCCCCCACCCGCGGGGGGGGGGGGGGGGGGGGGGGGGGGGGGGCCCCCCCCCCGCCCCCCCCCCCCCTTGGCTTTCCCGCCTCCCCGCGCGCTCAGCAGTCCATGCCGCCGGACTGCCGGGGCAGTGCCAGCGCCACGGTGTCCGCGAACTCCCGGACGGCGCTGGTCCGGCTGACCACCCGGCCGCTGTGCACCACCAGCCGGCTGTGCCCGCCCGCGAGCGCCCCGGCCAGGGAGTCCCCGCGTACCGCCAGCAGCTCCGCCGGGAACCCGGCGTCCACCCGCACCGGCGGCAGCCCGAGCGCCGCCCTGGCCTGGTTCGCCACCGCGTCGTACGCCGCGTCCGGGTCCAGCTCCCCGCTCGCCGCGAGCAGGTAGGCCGCCTCCAGCGGATCGGCCCGGCCGACCGGGTTGGACGGGTCCCGCAGGGCTCCGCTGCCCGCCGCCAACGGCACCCGGGCCGCGGCCAACTCCCTTACCAGGCCCGGCCGGAGGCCGGCGGGGCGGCCCTCGAGACCGGTGCAGCCGCCGTTCTGCGGCAGCCAGACCACCCGGACCCCGCTGGTCGCCAGCACGGTGACCCCGCCGCGGGCCAGCGCCCCGCACGGCCCGAGCGCCACCCGTGGCCGCAGCGGCGCCAGGGCGCCTGCCAGCCGGGCGAGTTGGGTCGCGTCGGCGGCGGTGGTGTGCAGGTCCACCGGGCAGTCCGCCTCCCGGGCGGCCTCCAGCAGCAGTTGGACGTACCCGGCCGGGTCCGGGTCCAGCTCCGGGCAGCCGCCGGCCGCCGTGGCGCCCAGCTTGAGGGCCTCGCGCAGCTGGGCCCGCCCGTCCGCGCCGGCCCGGCCGGTGAGCAGTCGGGGCATCGCCACCGCCTGGAGCTCGGCCAGGCCGCGCAGCGCCTGGCGGGCGGTGAGCACCGCCTCCAGCTGGCGCAGCCCGTGCACGTCGCCGATCCGGACGTGGGTGCGCTGGGCGGTGGCGCCGTAGCCGAGCGAGGTGAGCGCGGCCTCGGTGATCCGGCGGGTGAGGTCGGCGGGGGTGTCCGGGGGCGGGGCGGGCAGGGCGGCGGAGAAGGCGAAGTCGTAGTGGGCGTGCGCCTCGGCGGGGGCCGGGAGCAGCAGGTAGCCCTTGAGGTCGATCCGGGCGCCGGTGGTGACGGTGGGGGCGCCGGGCAGGGCGGGCAGCGGACCGAGGCTGCCGACGGTGCCGACCGCCTGGATCCGGTCGCCGCTGACCCGCACGTCCACCACCCGTCCGTCGGCCAGCCGGGCCCCGGTGAGCAGGAGGACCGGGCCGTGCCCGAGCGGGTTGGCCGCCGGGCCGGGGCCTGAGGGCGGCCCGTCGGCGGCTGCGCTGTCCATCGCCGGCTCCTTCTCGCGCTGGCCAGTGGGCCCGTGGGGGGATCGGCCGGGGCCCCGGCCAATGAGCGTCGAGCCTATGGCGCACGGTGCCGGGGCGCCGGGAGGCGGGCAATAGTCGTATCGGCTCGGGGCGCACGGCTCGCGGGTCGGGGCGCACGGCTCGTGGGCCGATCGAACGCCCGGCCTTGGATCGTCCGTCCGTGCACCGCGCCGACCTGCGGTCTTCGCCCCGGGATACGGATTTCACCTCTGGGCGCGGAACGTGTAATCTCTTCCTCGTTCGCCCCTATAGCTCAGTCGGTAGAGCGTCTCCATGGTAAGGAGAAGGTCTGCGGTTCGATTCCGCATGGGGGCTCTGGTGAAAGGCAGTTCGGCTTCGGCCGGGTCGCCGATCACTGTGGCGGTGTAGCTCAGTTGGTAGAGCAAGCGGCTCATAATCGCTGTGTCACCGGTTCAAGTCCGGTCACCGCTACCCCGCGTAGTCGGTCGGGAGATCGCACTCCCGGTCGGCTACTCTTGTTGTGTTCTTATTCGTTGTCCAAGGAAGGCACTCCCGTGGCTGCCACCGATGTCCGCCCGAAGATCACGCTGGCCTGCGTGGAGTGCAAGGAGCGGAACTACATCACCAAGAAGAACCGGCGTAACGACCCGGACCGTCTTGAGATGAAGAAGCACTGCCCCCGCTGCAACTCGCACACCGCGCACCGCGAGACCCGCTGACCCTGCTGCAGGGCGCCGGGCCTGTGTGAACCAGGTCTTCGACTCCGGGCCGTATCCCTCAACAGGGGATGCGGCCCGGAGTCTTTTTCGTACCCGTCCGCGTACCCACCCGCGTTTCCATCCGTGTTCCGAGGAGCTGCCGTGGCACTCGACCCCTCTTTCATCGGGCGTAGCTACCCGCCCACCGCGCCGTACGAGGTCGGCCGGGAGAAGATCCGCGAGTTCGCGGTCGCGATCGGGGACGCCAACCCGGCGTACACCGACGCGGAGGCCGCGAAGGCGCTGGGCCACCAGGACGTGATCGCCCCGCCGACCTTCCCGTTCGCGATCGCCTTCCGGGCGGCCGGCCAGGTCGTCGAGGACCCGGAGCTGGGGCTGGACTACAGCCGGGTGGTGCACGGTGACCAGAAGTTCCAGTACACCCGCCCGGTGCTGGCCGGCGACCGGCTGACGGTCGCGGTGACCATCGACAACATCAAGTCGCTGGCGGGCAACGACGTGCTCACCGTGCGCGGCGAGGTGGCGGACGAGACCGGCGAGCACGTGGTGACGGCGATCATGACGCTGGTGGCCCGGGCCGCCGGCGAGGCGGGGGAGTGAGCACGATGGCGATCGACTACGACGAGGTCGAGGTCGGCACCGAGCTGCCGGCGCAGTCCTTCCCGGTGACCCGCGCCACGCTGGTCCAGTACGCGGGCGCCTCCGGCGACTTCAACCCGATCCACTGGAACGAGAAGTTCGCGCGGGAGGTCGGCCTGCCGGACGTCATCGCGCACGGCATGTTCACCATGGCCGAGGCGATCCGGGTGGTCACCGACTGGGTCGGCGACCCGGCCGCGGTGGTCGAGTACGGCGTCCGCTTCACCCGGCCGGTGCCGGTGCCGAACGACGGGGTCGGCGCGGTGATCGAGGTCTCCGCCAAGGTCGCCAAGAAGCTGGACGACCGCAAGGTCCAGATCGACCTGCTGGCCACCTCGGGCGGGCAGAAGGTGCTGGGGATGTCCCGGGCGATCGTCCGCCTCGCCTGAGGCTGAGGCCTTCGTCACTCCGACCTCGCTCACTCCGACGCCACCGCGGCGTCGCCCCGACCGCCCCGGGCCCGTTCGACGGGGCCGGGGCGGTCGGTTTTTTGGGTAGCCGCCCCCTTGCAGAGATAGTGATTGGTCACTAACTTAGAACCCGTGGCGAAGACGAGCATGCGGATGAGTGCGGAGGAGCGGCGCGAGAGCGTCGTCCGGGCCGCGATGATCGAGTTCGCCAGGAACGGCTACCGCGGGACGTCCACCGAGTCGATCGCCCGCCGGGTGGGTGTCTCGCAGCCGTACCTGTTCCGGCTGTTCCCGGGCAAGCAGGCGATCTTCACGGCCGCCGCCGAGCGCTGCATCGCGGAGACCTGGAGGGTCTTCGACGAGGCGTCGGCCGGGCTGACCGGCGAGGAGGCCGCCGCGAAGATGTCCGAGGCGTACATGGGCCTGGTCGAGGACGGCGAGCAGCTGATGATGCAGATGCAGCTGTACGTCTCGGTGTTCGCCTCCCGGATGGCCGGCGAGGACGAGATCGGCGAGATGGCCCGGCGGCTGTGGGGGGAGCTGTTCGAGCGGGTGCGGGAGCGGGTCGGCGGCGACGTGCAGGGGACCACCGAGTTCTTCGCGTACGGGATGCTGATCAACACCCTGGTGGCGCTGGGCTTCCCCCGGGAGCACCGGATCTGGGACGGCTTCGGCGAGCGCGAGGAGGCCGGGTAGCGGGTCGCACGGCGGAGTCCGTGCGGCCTTTTCTCGGCCCTCGAAAGTTAGTGATCAATAACTATCCGAGAAATCCTGGGGGACGTCATGACGGAGCACACAGCAGGAAGCGCCACCAGAACCGAGGTGGCCGCCGCGGAGCGGCCGGGCCTCGGCCGCACCGGCGTCTGGACCCTGGTGATCACCGCCCTCGCGGGCTTCATGGCCGCGCTGGACAACCTGGTCGTCACCACCGCGCTGCCCTCCATCCGCGAGGAGCTCGGCGGCGGGCTGTCCGACCTGGAGTGGACGGTCAGCGCCTACACCCTCTCCTTCGCCGTGCTGCTGATGTTCGGCGCGGCGCTCGGCGACCGCTTCGGCCGCCGCCGGATGTTCGTGATCGGGCTCACGCTCTTCACCGTCGGCTCGGCCGCGGCCGCGCTCTCGCCCGGCATCGGCGAGCTGATCGCCGCCCGCGCCCTCCAGGGCGTCGGGGCCGCGGTGTCGATGCCGCTCACCCTCACCCTGCTGACCGCGGCCATCCCGGCGGCCAAGCGCGGGATGGCCTTCGGCATCTGGGCCGGCGTCAACGGCCTCGCCATCGCCACCGGACCGCTGGTCGGCGGCACCCTGACCGAGAACTTCTCCTGGCAGTGGATCTTCTGGGTGAACGTCCCGGTCGGCGTGGTCCTGGTGCCGCTGGCCGCCCTCAAGCTGCGCGAGAGCCGGGGCGCCAACCCGGCCCTGGACGCGGTCGGCACGGTGCTGGTGAGCCTCGGCCTGTTCGGCGTCGTACTCGGCCTGATCCGCGGCAACCCGGACGGCTGGACCAGTCCGCTGGTGCTGGGCGCGCTGGCCGGGGGCGTGCTGCTGCTGGTCGCCTTCGTCCGGTACGAGCAGCGCGGCGCGAAGCACCCGATGCTCCCGATGCGGCTGTTCCGCAACCGGACCTTCACCGCCGTCAACGCCTCCGGCCTGCTGATGTCGCTCGGGATGTTCGGCTCGATCTTCCTGATCAGCCAGCACCTGCAGACCGTGGGCGGCTACACCCCGGAGGAGGCCGGCGTCCGGATGCTCCCGTGGACCGGGGTGGGGCTGATCGTCGCGCCGCTGGCCGGCATCCTGGCGGACAAGCTCGGCGGCCGCCCGATCGTGGTGCTCGGGCTGGTGCTGCAGGGCGTCGGCCTGGCGCTGTACGCGGCGATCAACGCCGGACTCGGGCACTACGCGTACGGCCCGGTGGTGCCCGCCGTGGTGATGTGCGGGGTCGGCATGTCGATGTACTTCGCGCCGACCGCCGCCATGGTGATGGACAGCGTCCGGCCGGAGGAGCAGGGCATCGCCTCCGGCGCCAACAACGCGCTGCGCGAGGTCGGCGGCGCGCTCGGGGTGGCCGTGCTGGCGGCGGTCTTCTCGGAGCAGGGCGGGGACGGCTCGGCCGGGACCTTCGTCCACGCGATGGGGCCCGCGCTGTACGTCGGGGCCGCGGTGGTGCTGGCGGCCGGGGCCTGCGCGCTGCTGCTGCCGGGCCGGGCGGCGCGGGCCGGGGCGGTGGTCGCCGAGCAGCCCGCCGCCGAGCAGCCCGCCGCGATCGAGCGGGCGGGGGACGCGGAGGACGTCGGGAGCGTCGAGGGCGCCGTCCCGGCCGAGGCCGCGCAGGCCTGAACGGTGGGGTGCGGGCCACGGGGGCGGCCGAGCGGCCGCCCCCGTCCCCGTACGCTGGTGGGCGTGCTGGTAGAAAACGACGCCCCCCTCGCCCCGCTCACCACGCTCCGGCTCGGCGGCCCGGCCCGTCGGCTGGTCACCGCCCACACCGACGACGAGGTGATCGCCGCCGTCCGCGAGGCCGACGCGGCCGGTGAGCCGCTGCTGGTCCTCGGCGGCGGCTCCAACCTGGTGATCGGCGACGCCGGCTTCCCCGGCACGGTGCTGCGGATCGCCACCACCGGCTTCGCCCTGGACGGCACCGTGCTGGAGCTGGCGGCCGGCGAGGTGTGGTCGGAGGCGGTCACCCGCGCGGTGCGCGAGCACGGCCTGGCCGGCATCGAGTTCCTGGCCGGCATCCCGGGCTCGGCCGGTGCCACCCCGGTGCAGAACGTCGGCGCGTACGGCCAGGAGGTGGCCCAGACCGTCACCGAGGTGGTCGCGTACGACCGCACGGCGGGCGAGGTGGTCACCCTCTCGAACGCCGAGTGCGAGTTCTCCTACCGGCACAGCCGCTTCAAGGCCCGGCCGGACCGCTACGTGGTGCTCCGGGTGCGGTTCGCCCTGGCGGACCACGCGGGCCTCTCCACCCCGGTCAAGTACGCCGAGGTGGCCCGGCACTTCGGTGTCGAGCAGGGCGAGCGGGTGCCGCTGGGCGAGGCGTACGACGCGGTGCTGGGGCTGCGCTCGGGCAAGGGCATGGTGCTGGACCCGGCGGACCACGACACCTGGTCGGCCGGCTCCTTCTTCACCAACCCGGTGCTCACGGCGGCGCAGTACGAGTCCTTCCGGACCCGCCCGGGCGCCGAGGACGCCCCCGCCTACCCGGCCCCGGAGGGCTGCACCAAGACCTCGGCGGCCTGGCTGATCGACCGGGCGGGCTTCCGCAAGGGCTACGGCGACGGCCCGGCCACGCTCTCCACCAAGCACACCCTGGCGCTCACCAACCGCGGCGCGGCCACCGCCGAGGACCTGCTGGCCCTGGCCCGGGAGATCCGGGACGGGGTCCGCGAGGCCTTCGGGGTGGAGCTGGTGAACGAGCCCGTGATGGTGGGCGTCAAGCTCTAGGGCGTGTCTGACCCGCCGGGTGCCCGTCGACCAGCCAGCCGTCGATGTCCGCCAGCAGCTCCTTGCGGACGGCCTCCGGGGCGCACGAGCCGCGCACCGACTGCCGTGCCAGCTCGGCGAGTTCGGCGTCGGTGAAGCCCAGGGCGTCGCGGGCCAGGTCGTACTGGGCGGCCAGCCGGCTGCCGAACAGCAGCGGGTCGTCCGCGCCGAGCGCCAGCGGCACCCCGGCGTCGAACAGCCGGCGCAGCGGTACCTCTTCCGGGTGTTCGTAGACGCCGAGCGAGACGTTGGAGGACGGGCAGACCTCGCAGGTGATCCCGCGGTCCGCCAGCCGGGCCATCAGCCGCGGGTCCTCGGCGGCCCGGACGCCGTGGCCGATCCGGCCGGCGCCCAGGTCGTCCAGGCAGTCCCGGACGGACTCCGGCCCGGCCAGCTCGCCGCCGTGCGGGGCGGCCAGCAGCCCGCCCTTGCGGGCGATCTCGAAGGCCCGGTCGAAGTCCCGGGCCAGGCCGCGGCGCTCGTCGTTGGAGAGGCCGAAGCCGACCACCCCGTGGTCGGCGTAGCGGACGGCGAGCCGGGCCAGCGTCCGGGCGTCCATCGGGGACTTCATCCGGTTCGCCGCGACCAGCACCCGGATGCCCACCCCGGTGGCCGCGGCGGCCTGCTCGACCGCGTCCAGGATCAGCTCCAGGGCGGGGATCAGCCCGCCCAGCCGGGGCGCGTAGGAGGTCGGGTCGACCTGGATCTCCAGCCAGCGGGAGCCGTCCCGCCGTTCGTCCTCGGCGGTCTCCAGGACCAGCCGGCGGATGTCCGACTCGTCCCGGAGCACCGAGCGGGCGGTGTCGTAGAGGCGCTGGAAGCGGAACCAGCCGCGCTCGTCGGTGGCGCGGAGCTTGGGCGGCTCGCCGGAGCTGAGCGCCTCCGGCAGGCGGACGCCGTGCTTGTCGGCCAGCTCCAGCAGGGTGGCGGGCCGCATCGAGCCGGTGAAGTGCAGGTGCAGGTGGGCCTTCGGGAGGCCCCTGACGTCTCGCGGGATCAACAGGCGTTCCATCTGCCGATACTGCCGTATGCGACCCCCGAACGGGAACCGCCCTCTTTCCGTCCCCCGAAGGGGTGAAAGAGGGCGGTGTGCCGGGTGAACCCCGAGCGTCCGGTTGACGACGGACGTCAGTCGCGGGCCTCGCCGAGCAGCTTCTGGATCCGGCTGATGCCCTCGACCAGGTCCTCGTCGCCGAGCGCGTAGGAGAACCGCAGGTAGCCGGGGGTGCCGAAGGCCTCGCCCGGGACGGCGGCGACCTCGACCTCGTCCAGGATCAGGCTCGCCAGCTCGGCGGAGGTCTGCGGGCGCTGACCGCGGATCTCCTTGCCCAGCAGGCCCTTGACCGACGGGTAGGCGTAGAAGGCGCCCTCGGGCTCGGGGCAGATGACGCCGTCGATCTCGTTGAGCATCCGCACGATGGTCCTGCGGCGGCGGTCGAAGGCGGTGCGCATCTCGTGCACGGCGGACAGGTCGCCCGCGACGGCGGCGATCGCGGCGCGCTGGGCGACGTTGGAGACGTTGGAGGTGGCGTGCGACTGCAGGTTGGTCGCGGCCTTGACCACGTCCTTGGGGCCGATCACCCAGCCCACCCGCCAGCCGGTCATCGCGTAGGTCTTGGCCACGCCGTTGACCACGATGCACTTGTCGGCCAGCTCGGGCAGCAGGGCCGGCAGCGAGGTGAAGGTCGCGTCGCCGTAGACCAGGTGCTCGTAGATCTCGTCGGTGAGCACCCACAGGCCGTGCTCCAGCGCCCAGCGGCCGATCGCCTCGGCCTCGTCGCGGGTGTACACCGCGCCGGTCGGGTTGGACGGCGAGACGAACAGCAGCACCTTGGTGTTCTCGGTGCGGGCGGCCTCCAGCTGCTCGACCGAGACCTTGTAGCCGGTGGTCTCGTCGGCGACGACCTCCACCGGGACGCCGCCGGCCAGCTGGATCGACTCCGGGTAGGTGGTCCAGTACGGGGCCGGGACGATGACCTCGTCGCCCGGGTCCAGGATCGCGGCGAAGGCCTCGTAGATGGCCTGCTTGCCGCCGTTGGTGACCAGCACCTGGGAGGCGTCCACCTGGTAGCCGGAGTCGCGCAGCGTCTTGGCGGCGATCGCGGCCTTGAGCTCGGGCAGCCCACCCGCCGGGGTGTAGCGGTGGTTCTTCGGGTCGCGGCAGGCCTCGACGGCCGCCTCGACGATGTAGTCCGGGGTGGGGAAGTCGGGCTCACCGGCACCGAAGCCGATCACCGGGCGGCCGGCGGCCTTGAGGGCCTTGGCCTTGGCGTCCACGGCGAGGGTCGCGGACTCGGCGATCGCACCGATCCGGGCGGAGACCCGGCGGTCGGCGGGGCGGATGGACTGGTCGGGCTGCGGGGTGGAAGCGCTCATGCCTGCATCGTCGCAGAACCGGGACGGACCGGGCGTGGCGGTTCCAGCATCCGTACGGCTCCGTCCGCATCGCGACCCCCGGCGATCCGCCGGTGGCCGCCCCGCCGGGCCGGACATCCGCCGGGCGGACGGCGGTCCCGGAAGAAGAGGTTCGACCAAACACCCCTCGACCACGTACACTCGCTGCTCGACGGCCCACCGAAAAAGACCGGAGCTTTCACCGCCTGTACAGACAGCGGGGGGAGATGCGGTAGGTTGGTCGCCACCAGGGGCCGCGAGGTTCCGTAGGGCAATAGCTCAATTGGTAGAGCACCGGTCTCCAAAACCGGCGGTTGGGGGTTCGAGTCCCTCTTGCCCTGCTGCTTGATCCGTATTCAGCCCGTTCGCTCCACAGAGCGAGCGGGCTTGATGCGGAAAGGGCACCGATCAGCACCGCTTAAGCCGACCGCTCGTGCCTGAAACGGGTACGCAGGTGATGTTCGGCCGGACCCGGATTCAGGTGAGGACGAGTGACGGAGACCACGGGCTCCACCGCAACGCCTGAGAGCGGCAACCCCGAGGGGACCGACGGCGCTGCCGAGACCGCTGCTGTCGAGGGCGACAAGACCTCCGGCAAGCAGAAGAAGTCCGGCAAGCGGGCCAAGAAGGGCCTCTTCGCGCGGATGGGCCTGTTCTACCGCCAGATCATCGCGGAGCTCCGCAAGGTCGTCTGGCCCACCCGGAGCGAACTCACCAACTACACCGCGGTCGTGGTGACCTTCGTCGTGGTCGTGATGGGCTTCGTCTACGGTCTCGACTACGGCTTCGCCAAGCTGAGCCTCTTGGTCTTCGGCTGATCGAGCCCCCACCTCCGACCCACCTCCCGACCCGGGCCGAATCATCGGTCCGGGTCGAGCTGTCGGCGGCGGACGTACGCGCGCGTACCGTGGACTCGGTACTGTTGAAGTCTCCGAGACCTCTCCTGGCGCCCGCGCGAGCGGCTGCGCGCCGGTCCGGTTCCGGAGCGCGCCACCTTCACCATCTCCAGGAAAGAAGCAGCCACCGTGTCTGAGTCCCCCCTGTACGACGCCGACGAGACCGTCCGCGAGGCGGATGTCGCCGCCGAGCTGGACGCGGCCGAGCTGGCTGTCGACGCAGAGTCCGCCGAGCAGGTCGTCGACGCCGTGGACAGCGACGAGGACGAGGTCGAGGCGTACGACGAGGCCGAGGCCGGCGAGCCCGCCGAGGAGGCCGCGCTGCACGTGGAGGTCGACGAGGAGCTCGCCACCGAGGAGTCCGCCGACGAGGAGCCGACCGAGGCCGAGGCCGTCGAGGACGAGCCCGCCGAGGCCGAGGTCGAGGTCGACCCGGTCGCCAAGTTCCGCGAGGACCTGCGCTTCATGCCGGGCGAGTGGTACGTGATCCACACCTACGCGGGCTACGAGAACCGGGTGAAGCAGAACCTGGAGCAGCGCGCCGTCTCGCTGAACGTCGAGGAGTACATCTTCCAGGCCGAGGTGCCGCAGGAGGAGGTCGTCCAGATCAAGAACGGCGACCGCAAGACCATCCGGCAGAACAAGCTCCCCGGCTACGTCCTGGTCCGCATGGACCTCACCCCGGAGTCCTGGGGCGTCGTGCGCAATACCCCCGGTGTCACCGGCTTCGTGGGCAACGCCTACGACCCGTACCCGCTGACCCTGGACGAGGTCGTCAAGATGCTCGCCCCGGACGTCGAGCGCCAGGCGGCCAAGGAGGCCGGCAAGCCCTCCCCGGTCAAGCCGAGCGAGATCCAGGTCCTGGACTTCGAGGTCGGCGACTCGGTCACCGTCACCGACGGCCCGTTCGCGACCCTCCAGGCGACCATCAACGAGATCAACCCCGACTCGAAGAAGGTCAAGGGCCTGGTCGAGATCTTCGGCCGGGAGACCCCGGTCGAGCTCTCCTTCGACCAGATCCAGAAGAACTAGTCACACGGTCTTCGGATCCGGGGCGGCGGCCGACGGCCTCCGCCCCGAATCCGTTTTGGTCCAGCGGCGCAGACGCGTTAGCCTGGCCTGATGTGTGTGCTGGCGACCGGGTGTCGCCCCGGTCCGCACGCACCAGCAATCACCTCTCGGAAGGACCCGGAGAGACATGCCTCCCAAGAAGAAGAAGGTCACGGGGCTTATCAAGCTCCAGATCAACGCCGGCGCGGCCAACCCGGCGCCGCCGGTCGGCCCCGCGCTGGGCCAGCACGGCGTCAACATCATGGAGTTCTGCAAGGCCTACAACGCTGCGACCGAGTCGCAGCGCGGCATGATCGTGCCGGTGGAGATCACGGTCTACGAGGACCGTTCCTTCACCTTCATCACGAAGACGCCGCCGGCCGCGCGCCTCATCCTGAAGGCTGCCGGTATCGACAAGGGCTCCAGCGAGCCGCACAAGACCAAGGTCGCCAAGCTCACCAGCGCCCAGGTCCGCGACATCGCCACCACCAAGATGCCCGACCTGAACGCCAACGACCTGGACGCGGCGGAGAAGATCATCGCCGGCACCGCCCGGTCGATGGGCATCACCGTCGAGGGCTGATCAAGCCCACCGTCCCGTCAGGGGCAAACCGGCTCAGCCGTCCCTGTGGTAGGGCCTGCGCAGGCCCGTCGAATACCACAACTCCAATCACCATTCAGGAGCAGCAGTGAAGCGCAGCAAGGCTCTGAAGGCCGCGGACGCCAAGGTCGACCGCGAGCGCCTTTACGCCCCCCTCGAGGCCGTCCGCCTCGCCAAGGCGACCAGCACCACCAAGTTCGACGGCACCGTCGAGGTCGCCATGCGTCTGGGCGTCGACCCGCGCAAGGCCGACCAGATGGTCCGCAGCACCGTGATCCTCCCGCACGGCACCGGTAAGACCGCTCGGGTCCTGGTCTTCGCGACCGGCGAGCGTGCCGAGGCCGCGCGTGCTGCGGGTGCCGACATCGTCGGCTCCGACGAGCTCATCGACGAGGTCGCCAAGGGCCGCCTCGACTTCGACGCCGTCGTCGCCACCCCGGACCTCATGGGCAAGGTCGGCCGCCTGGGCCGCGTGCTCGGTCCCCGTGGCCTGATGCCGAACCCGAAGACCGGCACCGTGACCCCGGACACCGCCAAGGCTGTGAACGAGATCAAGGGCGGCAAGATCGAGTTCCGCGTCGACAAGCACTCGAACCTGCACTTCATCATCGGTAAGGCCTCCTTCACCGACGAGCAGCTGGTCGAGAACTACGCCGCCGCGCTGGACGAGGTGCTCCGCGCCAAGCCGTCCGCCGCCAAGGGCCGCTACATCAAGAAGACCGCGTTCTCGACCACCATGGGCCCCGGCATCCAGGTGGACCCGAACCGCACCCGCAACCTCCTCGTCGAGGAGGACCCGGCCGCGGTCTGAGCCCCAGTGCTCTAGAGCTGTCCGTACGACGGGCCCGCACCCCCTTCACCGGGGGTGCGGGCCCGTCGTCGTTCCCCGGGGCGGCGCCCGGCGGGGGCGGCGGCGGAAACGGTTGCGGGATCGGAACACGGGGGGATGGGAACGGTTGATCGAGTCGTCGTACGCTCTGCCGGTCAGATCATGTGGAGAACCTGTGACCGCCGGAGTGTGCCGTGCCGCCCGCCCTTCGCCCCGCCGCGCTCGCGGCGGCCCTGCTGCTGCTCGGCACCACCACCGCCTGCAGCCTGCTGGCCGCCCCGGGGACCCGCGTCCCCGGTGAGCCGGCGCCGATCCCGCCCAAGCAGGTGGTGCTCGCGGCCGCCCAGGCCCTGGACGACGCCGGCGGCGCCCGGATCGACCTGGTGCGGGAGGGCCCGGACGGTCGGCGCAGCGCGAGCGGCACCCTGGTCTGGGGCGACCGGGACGAGGCCGCGCTGACCGTCACCGACGAGCTGGGCACCGGGCGGCTGTCCCTCCGGGACGGCGCGCTCGACCTCACGTACCAGGGCGGCGCGGCCAAGCACGCCGAGCGCGCCACCGCGGAGTCGGCCGACCCGGCGGCCGGCAGCGGCTCCGGCGGCTACGCGGGCGGCTGGATGACCGCGCTGGTCACCAACCCGGGCAGCCGGGCGTACGCGATCGCCCAGACCGACCGGCTCGGCTCGCTCGGCGCCGAGCAGCTCGCCGGGACGACCGTCGTGCACTACCAGGGCTCCGCCCCGGTGGCCGACTACTTCGGCGCGGACCGGGAGTTGGACCCGCAGCAGCTCGCCGCGGTGGTCGGCTGGTACCGGCAGCGCGGGGTCGGCGAGATCGGGTACGACGTCTGGGTCGGGCCCGGCCCGCGGCTGATGAAGCTCCGTGAGACGGCCCGGGGGAGCGCCGGGACGACCGTGACCACGACGGACGTCACCGCCCCCGGGGCGGGGGAGACGACCCCGGCCGCGGCCGGCTGACGGGAGGGGATATCCGGTGCGGATCGGCCCCGGCCATCCGTTAGAGTCCGGCTGAGAAGAAGCCGATGATCGGCTCTTCCGAGGAACTCACGGGGGGTACACCCATGCGCGCTGTCCGTCTCGCCGCCACCGTCGCGACCGCCGCCGTCCTGCTGGCCGGCGCCACCGCCTGCGGCAGCAAGGGCGGCGACACCAAGAGCGCCGCCGACAGCAAGGGCGCCACCGACGGCAAGGACGCGGCCGCGGCCGCGGCCGGACTTGCCGCCGACCCGAAGGCCGCGCTCGCCGCCTCCGCCCTGGTGATGCAGAAGGCCGGCAACGGCAAGGTCGCCTTGACCTCCCCGGACGCCTCCAGCCCGAGCGGCAGCGGCAGCGCCGACTGGAAGGACCCGGGCAAGGTCTCCGTGGACGTGTCCAGCGACATGGACGGCAAGAAGCTCAGGATCCGGGCGATCGGGGCCGACACCTACATCGGCGGCGACGACACCACGGCCACCGCCCTCCAGGGGAAGCACTGGGTCAAGGTGCCCGCCTCGGAGGAGATGGGCAGCGCCTTCGTGGTGATGGGTCAGATGGTCAACCCGGTCTCCCAGCTCACCATCGCGGCCGCGAGCGGCAAGCTCAGCAAGGTCGGCCAGGAGGCCGTGGACGGCGTCCAGACCACCCACCTGCGGGCCGTCGAGGACACCGCCACCCTGGTGGCCGGGATGACCTCGCTCACCGCGGAGCAGCGCCAGGCCGTCCAGAAGACGCTGGAGGAGGACGGCAAGACCCTCACCATCGACTTCTGGCTGAACGACAAGCAGGAGCTGGTGAAGTACCAGGAGTACGGCGACACCAACGGCGCGTCCAAGGCCGTCACCGTCAAGTACTCCGACCTCGGCAAGGGCGACAAGATCGAGGCCCCCGCCGCCGGTGACCTGGGCTCCCAGGCCGACCTGCTCAAGCTGTTCGGCTGATCCGGCCGAACTCCCGCACCGAACTCCCGCACCGAACGCCGCACCGACCACCGGCTACCACCCCGGGCGCCTCGCGTGCCCGGGGGTTCCGCAGCTGACGCCGGCCCCTGGCCCGGCCGATCAGGTGGACGGGGCGGGGGTCGCCACCGGCCGGGCCCGGTCCGGGTGGCAAGGTGGGCCCGGTGAGAGAGGAACGGACGATGGCGCGACGGCAGCGGCTGGCGGCGGTGGCCGTGGTCGCCGTGCTCGCGAGCGGCCTGACCGGCTGCGGGGGCGGGGACGCACCCGCCACACCCTCGGCCGGCGCCAGCGCGAGCACCACCTCCGCCACCGCCGCCACCCCGACCTGGCCGGCCAAGCCGACCGACCGGTCCCCGCACGGCGTGCTGCTCTCCGCCCAGCTGACCATGCAGACCGCCCGCCGGGCCAAGGTCAACTACCGGCTGGGTGCGGACGCCGGCTCCGGCTCGCTGTTCTGGGCCCCCAAGACGGCGGCCCAGCTCAAGCGCTCCACCCCGGGCGACGCCGAGCAGCTGATCGTCGTGGACACCGTCGGCTACCAGGGCGGCGGCGCCGCCACCGCGGCCAGGAACGGCGGCAAGCACTGGGAGCGCTTCGCCGTCCCACCCGACCCGGACGGGCACAAGGCGGTCCCGTACGCGGGGCTGCTGGACCTGCTGAACCCGGTCGAGGCGCTGGCCGCGGCCACCGCGGACGGGGCGGAGCCGGCCTTCGTCGGCGAGGAGAAGTTCGAGGACTCCACCGTCGAGCACTACCGGGTGACCACCACCGCCGAGAAGTACGCGGCGGCCCAGACCCAGCTGCCGCAGGCCCGCCGGGACGGCCTGCGGGCCGCGCTGGCCCCCGGCGGCTCGCTGGAGCTCACCCTGGACCTCTGGCTGAACGACAAGGACCAGCTGGTCCGGCTGCAGCGCACCGGGAACGGGGACAGCGGCCGGGCGGACGACTCGGTGATCTACTCCGACCCGGCCGGCCCGCTGCTCTCGGCCCAGGCCCCGGCCGAGACGGACACCGTGGACACCGGCGTCCGGACGGTCTCCCCGCTGGCCCGCTGAGCCGGACGGGCCCCTCGGAGCCCGCTCGGGACCCGTCCCGGTTCACCCGTCCGAGGGCGATTTGCGTCGTCCGGACGAGTCCGGTTACTGTTGCCGAAGCCAAAGACCGCTGGTTGTCGCCGCGCCCCCGTCAGGGAGCCGGCGGCCGAAGGATCTGCGCTTCGTCGCAGGCAGCCCGCGCAGGTGTGTCTGGAGCTTCGACTTCCGGGTCCCGCGTTCGCGCTGGTGTCCGTTGAGGTCGCTACGAGCCCCGTGCGCCTGCGCACCGGGGCTCATTGCATTTCTGCAGGAGCTTTCCTTCCGTCCGGCCGGTTCGAGGTGTGAATGGTCGACTTTCGCGGTCGGCCGGACTTCGACATCACGGAAGGAGGCGTAAGCCTATGGCCAGGCCCGACAAGGCTGCCGCCGTCGCCGAGATCACGGACAAGTTCCGCGGCTCCTCCGCGGCGCTGCTGACCGAGTACCGCGGTCTCTCGGTGAAGCAGGTCAAGACCCTGCGTCGCTCGCTCGGCGACAACGCCGAGTACGCCGTGGTGAAGAACACGCTGACCAAGATCGCGGCCAACGAGGCCGGGATCTCCGAGCTCGACGACCTGTTCAACGGTCCGACGGCTGTTGCCTTCGTCACCGGTGACCCGGTGGAGTCGGCGAAGGCTCTGCGTGACTTCGCCAAGGAGAACCCCGCTCTCATCATCAAGGGCGGTGTCCTTGACGGTAAGGCGCTGTCCGCCGATGAGATCAAGAAGCTCGCGGACCTCGAGTCCCGCGAGGTGCTGCTCGCCAAGCTGGCGGGTGCCCTGAAGGCCAAGCAGTCCCAGGCTGCCGCGCTCTTCCAGGCCCTGCCGTCGAAGCTCGTCCGCACTGTGGACGCGCTGCGCGACAAGGTCGAGCAGGGCGGTGCCGGTACGCCGGCTCCCGCCGCCGAGGACGCGGCCGCCGAGTAATTCGGCAGGCTCACGCCTCGCTGCGGGCCCGTACGCCCGCCATCCCGTACATCCGGCACCACCTGCCGATTTAGTGGAAGGACGCCAATCATGGCGAAGCTGTCCCAGGACGAGCTGCTCGCGCAGTTCGAGGAGCTCACCCTCATCGAGCTCGCTGCCTTCGTGAAGGCCTTCGAGGAGAAGTTCGACGTCACCGCTGCCGCCCCGGTCGCCGTTGCCGCCGTTGGTGGCGCCGCCGGTGGCACCGAGGCCGCTGTCGAGGAGCAGGACGAGTTCGACGTCATCCTCGACGCCGCCGGTGACAAGAAGATCCAGGTCATCAAGGAGGTGCGCACCCTGACCTCCCTCGGCCTGAAGGAGGCCAAGGACCTCGTTGACACCGCTGGTGCCAAGGTCCTGGAGAAGGTTGCCAAGGACGTTGCCGAGAAGGCCAAGGCCGCCCTCGAGGGTGCCGGCGCCAAGGTCACCGTCAAGTGACTTCTCGCCCCCTCTGAGGGGGCCTGAGGCCGGGCCGATCACCCTTGCGGGTGGTCGGCCCGGCCTTTTGCGTTCCCGGGCCCGCCGCCTTCCCCGCCCGCCTTCCCCGCCCGCCCTCCCGCCGCCCCGGGCCGGACGACCACCGGTGTGGCCGATCGCGCACTCGGTACTGTCGGCGGCGAGGAGTATGGTGATCACCGTCATCGACGGTGGCCCCCACCACGGCTTCTGTAACGCCGGAGGGGTTCGGGCCGATGAACGGGTCGAGGTCCGCCCCGCCGGCGGGCCCTTGACGAACCCGGCGAGGCGCGCGATTCTCAAGGCGCGAGTCCGCCCGGTTGGTTCGCCGCTGGATGCATAACCAGCGGCTCGGGCGGGAAATGACTCCACGTGAGTTAGAGCAGTACCCGGTGGGCGCCCGCGCCCCCGGCTACCGGGAGGAGTCTCCGATTCGGTTTCCGAATCAGAGCTGGACAGCAGTGTCGCCTTTGGCTACACTGTCCCTTTGCGCTGCCTGTTAGCTGCTCCGTGACTCGTCGCCCGGAGTTTGCGTTGCCCTGAAGGGGTCTGGCACCGCCTCCGCAAAGCGGCTCTGACCTGGGGTTTCGACCCCGGCGGAGGCCGGCTGCGAGGGAGGCGGAATCCAGGCTCAAGCAGGCCCGGCTGGTACGCGCGTAGTGAGCTCCGAGCCCTCGGAAGGACCCCCCTCTTGGCCGCGCCGCGCAACGCCTCGAACAATTCCGCCGCATCCACCGCCCCGCTCCGCGTCTCGTTCGCGAAGATCAAGGAGCCCCTCGAGGTCCCGAACCTCCTGGCCCTGCAGACCGAGAGCTTTGACTGGCTGCTCGGCAACGCGGCCTGGAAGTCCCGGGTCGAGCAGGCGCTGGAGTCTGGTCAGGATGTCCCCACCAAGTCCGGTCTGGAGGAGATCTTCGAGGAGATCTCGCCGATCGAGGACTTCAGCGGGTCGATGTCCCTGACCTTCCGCGACCACCGTTTCGAGCCGCCGAAGAACTCCATTGACGAGTGCAAGGACCGCGACTTCACGTACGCGGCCCCGCTCTTCGTCACGGCCGAGTTCACCAACAACGAGACCGGTGAGATCAAGTCTCAGACGGTCTTCATGGGCGACTTCCCGCTCATGACCCACAAGGGCACGTTCGTGATCAACGGCACCGAGCGTGTCGTCGTGTCGCAGCTCGTCCGCTCCCCGGGCGTGTACTTCGACTCCACCCTGGACAAGGTGTCCGACAAGGACATCTACTCCTGCAAGGTCATCCCCTCGCGTGGTGCCTGGCTCGAGATGGAGATCGACAAGCGCGACATGGTCGGCGTCCGCATCGACCGCAAGCGCAAGCAGTCCGTCACCGTGCTGCTCAAGGCTCTCGGCTGGACCAACGAGATGATTCTCGAGGAGTTCGGCGAGTACGAGTCGATGCGCAACACCCTGGAGAAGGACCACACCCAGGGCCAGGACGACGCGCTGCTGGACATCTACCGCAAGCTGCGTCCGGGCGAGCCGCCGACGCGCGAGGCCGCGCAGACGCTGCTGGAGAACCTGTACTTCAACCCGAAGCGCTACGACCTGGCCAAGGTCGGTCGCTACAAGCTGAACCGGAAGCTGGGCAACGCCGAGTCGCTGGACTCCGGCGTGCTCACCGAGCCCGACATCATCGGTGCGATCAAGTACCTGGTGAAGCTGCACGCGGGTGAGACCGAGTGGCGTGACGAGACCGGCCGCGACATCGTGGTCGAGGTCGACGACATCGACCACTTCGGCAACCGCCGCCTGCGCAACGTCGGCGAGCTCATCCAGAACCAGGTCCGTACGGGTCTCGCCCGTATGGAGCGCGTCGTGCGCGAGCGCATGACCACCCAGGACGTCGAGGCGATCACGCCGCAGACCCTGATCAACATCCGGCCGGTCGTCGCCTCCATCAAGGAGTTCTTCGGCACCAGCCAGCTGTCGCAGTTCATGGACCAGACGAACCCGCTGTCGGGCCTGACCCACAAGCGTCGTCTGTCCGCCCTCGGCCCCGGCGGTCTCTCCCGTGAGCGCGCCGGCTTCGAGGTCCGTGACGTGCACCCCTCGCACTACGGCCGCATGTGTCCGATCGAGACCCCGGAAGGCCCGAACATCGGTCTGATCGGGTCGCTGGCCTCGTACGGCCGGGTCAACGCCTTCGGCTTCATCGAGACCCCGTACCGCAAGGTCGTCGACGGTGTCGTCACCGAGAAGGTGGACTACCTCACCGCCGACGAGGAGGACCGCTACGTCATCGCCCAGGCGAACGCCCCGCTGACCGCGGACCTGCACTTCGCCGAGCCCCGCGTCCTGGTCCGCCGCCGCGGCGGCGAGATCGACTACATCCCGGGCTCCGAGATCGACTACATGGACGTCTCGCCGCGCCAGATGGTGTCGGTCGCGACCGCCATGATCCCGTTCCTCGAGCACGACGACGCCAACCGCGCGCTCATGGGCTCGAACATGATGCGCCAGGCGGTGCCGCTGCTGAAGAGCGAGGCCCCGCTGGTCGGTACCGGCATGGAGTACCGCTGCGCCGTCGACGCCGCCGACGTCATCACCGCCGAGAAGTCCGGCGTGGTGCAGGAGGTCTCGGCCGACTACGTCACCGTGGCGAACGACGACGGCACGTACACCACGTACCGCGCCGCCAAGTTCACCCGCTCCAACCAGGGCACCGCCTTCAACCAGAAGGTGCTCGTGGACGAGGGCGCCCGGGTCGAGGTCAACCAGGTGCTGGCCGACGGCCCGTGCACCGACGAGGGCGAGATGGCCCTCGGCAAGAACCTGCTCGTGGCGTTCATGTCGTGGGAGGGTCACAACTACGAGGACGCGATCATCCTGTCGCAGCGCCTCGTGCAGGACGACGTCCTCTCCTCGATCCACATCGAGGAGCACGAGGTCGACGCCCGTGACACCAAGCTCGGCCCCGAGGAGATCACCCGGGACATCCCGAACGTCTCCGAGGAGGTCCTCGCGGACCTGGACGAGCGCGGCATCATCCGGATCGGCGCCGACGTCGTCACCGGTGACATCCTCGTCGGCAAGGTCACCCCGAAGGGTGAGACCGAGCTGACCCCCGAGGAGCGCCTGCTCCGCGCGATCTTCGGCGAGAAGGCCCGTGAGGTCCGCGACACCTCGCTCAAGGTCCCGCACGGTGAGTCCGGCAAGGTCATCGGCGTCCGCGTCTTCGACCGCGAAGAGGGCGACGAGCTGCCCCCGGGCGTCAACCAGCTGGTCCGCGTCTACGTGGCCCAGAAGCGCAAGATCACCAACGGTGACAAGCTCGCCGGCCGTCACGGCAACAAGGGTGTCATCTCCAAGATCCTTCCGGTCGAGGACATGCCTTTCCTCGAGGACGGCACCCCGGTCGACATCATCCTCAACCCGCTGGGTGTCCCGTCCCGAATGAACCCGGGACAGGTCCTGGAGATCCACCTCGGGTGGCTCGCCAAGCAGGGCTGGGACGTCTCCGGCCTCGCCGACGAGTGGGCCCAGCGCCTCCAGGCGATCGGCGCCGACCAGGTCGCCGGTGGCACCAACCTCGCCACCCCGGTCTTCGACGGCGCCCGCGAGGACGAGATCACCGGTCTGCTGGACAACACCACCCTCACCCGTGACGGTGAGCGCCTGGTGAACTCCACCGGCAAGGCCCGCCTGTTCGACGGCCGCTCCGGCGAGCCGTTCCCGATGCCGGTCTCGGTCGGCTACATGTACATCCTCAAGCTGCACCACCTGGTCGACGACAAGCTGCACGCCCGGTCGACCGGTCCGTACTCGATGATCACCCAGCAGCCGCTCGGTGGTAAGGCGCAGTTCGGTGGTCAGCGCTTCGGTGAGATGGAGGTGTGGGCCCTCGAGGCGTACGGCGCCGCGTACGCCCTGCAGGAGCTGCTCACCATCAAGTCCGACGACGTGCTCGGCCGCGTGAAGGTCTACGAGGCCATCGTCAAGGGCGAGAACATCCCCGAGCCCGGCATTCCCGAGTCCTTCAAGGTTCTCATCAAGGAAATGCAGTCGCTCTGCCTCAACGTGGAGGTGCTGTCCTCGGACGGCCAGTCCATCGAGATGCGGGACTCCGACGAGGACGTCTTCCGCGCCGCCGAAGAGCTCGGCATCGACCTGTCCCGGCGCGAGCCGAGCAGCGTCGAAGAGGTCTGACGGAGGTCGGGCCGGCTGCCCCGAGCAGCCGGCCCGCCCCCAGGCCCCCCTCAGACCACAGACAAACTCTCGAATCACGAAAGAGGGCTTGACGACCAGTGCTTGACGTCAACTTCTTCGACGAGCTCCGCATCGGCCTGGCCACCGCCGACGACATCCGCCAGTGGTCGCACGGCGAGGTCAAGAAGCCGGAGACCATCAACTACCGCACCCTTAAGCCCGAAAAGGACGGCCTCTTCTGCGAGAAGATCTTCGGCCCGACCCGGGACTGGGAGTGCTACTGCGGTAAGTACAAGCGCGTCCGCTTCAAGGGCATCATCTGTGAGCGCTGCGGCGTCGAGGTGACCCGCGCCAAGGTGCGCCGCGAGCGGATGGGCCACATCGAGCTGGCCGCCCCGGTCACCCACATCTGGTACTTCAAGGGCGTGCCGTCCCGCCTCGGCTACCTGCTCGACCTGGCGCCGAAGGACCTCGAGAAGGTCATCTACTTCGCCGCCTACATGATCACCTGGGTCGACGACGAGCGCCGCCAGCGCGACCTGCCGTCCCTGGAGGCGCACGTCTCGGTCGAGCGTCAGCAGATCGAGAACCGCCGCGACTCCGACCTCGAAGCCCGCGCCAAGAAGGCCGAGTCCGACCTGGCCGAGCTGGAGGCCGAGGGCGCCAAGGCCGACGTGCGCCGCAAGGTGCGCGAGGGCGCCGAGCGCGAGATGAAGCAGCTGCGCGACCGCGCGCAGCGCGAGCTCGACCGCCTCGACGAGGTGTGGGCCCGCTTCAAGAACCTCAAGGTCCAGGACCTGGAGGGCGACGAGCTGCTCTACCGCGAGCTGCGCGACCGCTTCGGCACCTACTTCTCCGGCTCGATGGGCGCCGCGGCCCTCAAGGACCGCCTGGAGACCTTCGACCTGGCGGAGGAGGCCGAGCGCCTCCGCGAGATCATCCGCACCGGCAAGGGCCAGAAGAAGACCCGTGCGCTCAAGCGCCTCAAGGTCGTCTCCGCGTTCCTGCAGACCAGCAACAAGCCCAACGGCATGGTGCTGGACTGCGTCCCGGTCATCCCGCCGGACCTGCGTCCGATGGTGCAGCTGGACGGTGGCCGCTTCGCGACCTCCGACCTGAACGACCTGTACCGCCGCGTGATCAACCGCAACAACCGCCTGAAGCGCCTGCTCGACCTCGGTGCCCCCGAGATCATCGTGAACAACGAGAAGCGCATGCTCCAGGAGGCCGTCGACGCGCTGTTCGACAACGGCCGCCGCGGCCGTCCGGTCACCGGCCCGGGCAACCGCCCGCTCAAGTCCCTGAGCGACATGCTCAAGGGCAAGCAGGGTCGTTTCCGTCAGAACCTGCTCGGCAAGCGAGTCGACTACTCGGCCCGTTCGGTCATCGTCGTCGGCCCGCAGCTCAAGCTGCACCAGTGCGGTCTGCCGAAGGCCATGGCGCTGGAGCTCTTCAAGCCGTTCGTGATGAAGCGCCTGGTCGACCTGAACCACGCGCAGAACATCAAGTCGGCCAAGCGCATGGTCGAGCGTGCCCGTCCGGTCGTGTGGGACGTGCTCGAAGAGGTCATCGCCGAGCACCCCGTGCTGCTGAACCGTGCGCCCACCCTGCACCGCCTCGGCATCCAGGCCTTCGAGCCGCAGCTGGTCGAGGGCAAGGCCATCCAGATCCACCCGCTCGTCTGCACCGCGTTCAACGCGGACTTCGACGGTGACCAGATGGCCGTCCACCTGCCGCTCTCCGCGGAGGCGCAGGCCGAGGCCCGCATCCTGATGCTGTCCTCGAACAACATCCTCAAGCCGGCCGACGGTCGCCCCGTCACCATGCCGACCCAGGACATGGTGCTCGGCCTGTTCTTCCTGACCTCGGACCGCGACAACGTGAAGGGCGCCGGCCGCACCTTCTCGTCGACCGCCGAGGCGATCATGGCCTTCGACGCCCGCGAGCTGGACGTCCAGGCCCCGATCGAGCTGCGCCTGGCCGCCGGCACCGTCCCGCCCCGTGGCTGGACCCCGCCGGTGGACGAGGAGGGCCAGTCGACCTGGTTCGAGGGCGAGCCCTTCCGCCTGAGCACCACCCTGGGCCGCGCGCTCTTCAACGAGCTGCTGCCCGAGGACTACCCGTTCGTCGACTACGAGGTGGGCAAGAAGCAGCTCTCCGCGATCGTCAACGACCTGGCCGAGCGCTACCCCAAGGTCGTCGTCGCGGCGACCCTGGACAACCTCAAGGCGGCCGGTTTCCACTGGTCGACCCGCTCGGGCGTCACCGTCTCGATCTCGGACGTCATCGTCCCGCCGAGCAAGCCCCAGATCCTCGAGGGCTTCGAGGCCAAGGCCGAGAAGGTCCAGAAGCAGTACGAGCGCGGTCTGATCACCAACGACGAGCGCAAGCAGGAGCTCGTCGGCATCTGGACCCAGGCGACCAACGAGGTCGCCGAGGCCATGGCCGCGAACTTCCCGAAGACGAACCCCATCTTCATGATGGTCGACTCGGGTGCTCGTGGAAACATGATGCAGATGCGTCAGATCGCCGGTATGCGTGGTCTGGTGTCCAACGCCAAGAACGAGACCATCCCGCGACCCATCAAGGCGTCGTTCCGTGAGGGTCTCACCGTGCTGGAGTACTTCATCTCCACCCACGGTGCCCGTAAGGGTCTGGCCGACACCGCCCTCCGTACCGCCGACTCCGGCTACCTCACCCGTCGTCTGGTCGACGTCTCCCAGGACGTCATCATTCGCGAGGAGGACTGCGGCACCGAGCGCGGCCTCAAGCTGTCGATCGGCAACGTGGGCGCCGACGGCGTGCTGCGCAAGGCCGACGACGTCGAGACCAGCGTGTACGCCCGCATGCTCGCCGAGGACATCACCGTCGACGGCAAGCTGCTCGCCACCGCCAACACCGACCTCGGTGACGTGCTGATGGACGAGCTGATCCGCCACGGCGTGTCCGAGGTCAAGGTCCGCTCGATCCTGACCTGTGAGTCGGCCGTCGGCACCTGTGCCTTCTGCTACGGCCGTTCGCTGGCCACCGGCAAGCTGGTCGACATCGGTGAGGCGGTCGGCATCATCGCCGCCCAGTCCATCGGTGAGCCCGGCACCCAGCTGACCATGCGTACCTTCCACACCGGTGGTGTGGCCGGTGACGACATCACCCAGGGTCTGCCGCGTGTCGTCGAGCTCTTCGAGGCCCGCACCCCCAAGGGTGTGGCCCCGATCTCCGAGGCCACCGGCCGCGCGCGGATCGAGGACACCGAGAAGACCCGCAAGATCGTCATCACGCCGGACGACGGCACCGACGAGATCGCCTACCCGGTCTCGAAGCGTGTGAAGCTGCTCGTCAGCGAGGGCGAGGCGGTCGAGGTCGGCCAGAAGCTGACCATGGGTGCCACCAACCCGCACGACGTCCTGCGCATCATGGGCCAGCGCGCCGTCCAGATCCACCTGGTCGCCGAGGTCCAGAAGGTCTACAACTCGCAGGGTGTGTCGATCCACGACAAGCACATCGAGATCATCATCCGGCAGATGCTCCGCCGCGTGACGATCATCGAGTCGGGCGACGCCGAGCTGCTCCCGGGCGAGCTCGTCGAGCGCGGCCGCTTCGAGACCGAGAACCGTCGTGTGGTCTCCGAGGGCGGTCACCCCGCCTCCGGCCGTCCGCAGCTGATGGGTATCACCAAGGCCTCGCTGGCCACCGAGTCCTGGCTGTCGGCCGCCTCCTTCCAGGAGACGACCCGGGTCCTCACCGACGCGGCGATCCACGCCAAGTCGGACCCGCTGCTGGGCCTCAAGGAGAACGTCATCCTCGGTAAGCTCATCCCGGCCGGTACGGGTCTGCCCCGCTACCGCAACATCCGGGTCGAGCCGACCGAGGAGGCCAAGGCCGCGATGTACTCGGCCGTCGGCTACGACGACTACGACCTGTCGCCCTTCGGCGCCGGCTCCGGCCAGGCGGTTCCGCTGGACGACTACGACTACGGCCCGTACACCGGCTGAGTCACGCGTCACTGATCGCAGGGCGGTCACCCCTCACGGGGTGGCCGCCCTGCGGCGTTTCCCGGCCGGTGTCTCCGGCCCTACCGGGCCGGGGTGGCCGCGGCCGCGCGCCAGTCCTCCAGCCGGCGGATCCGGGTGTGGGTGTCCGGATGGCTGGACAGCAGCCGCTGGCCCAGGCCCGGGCGGACGGCGCGGCCCCCGTTCTCCCGCGCGGCCGCCGCCAGGGCCTCCTCCTCGTCCCGCAGGAAGCCGTGGAAGACCTCGATCATGGCGTCGGCGAAACCGAGTTCGGCGGCCTGGACGTCCGCCCGCAGCTCGGAGCGGCGGCCGACCGCGGCCAGCAGGTACGGCGTGACCAGGACCAGCAGCAGCGGCGGGAAGGAGACGGCCACGGCCACCACCAGGACCACCGCGACCAGCCCGACCACGAGGGCGCCGAGCAGCGAGAACACCGAGGCGATCCGGAACGCGAGGACCGCGGCGATCCGGAACACCACCCAGGCGATCCGGGCCGGCATCGAGTACCAGTAGCCGAGCAGGGTCGCCCAGGCGTGGCCGCCGCGGTGGTGACCGAGCTCGTGGGCGAGCACGGCGGCCAGCTGGGCGTCGGGGAGGGTCTCCAGCGCGTACCGGGTGACGCCGACGATGTGGCCGGCGGCCGCGGTGGCGTTGACGGCCTTGTGGTCCTCGATCCACAGGTCGTACGTCTCCGGGTTCACCCCCGCCTTGGCGGTCACCTGGTGCCAGATCGGCTCCAGCCTGGTCAGCTCGGAGTGCAGTGCCGGACGCATCCGGAACAGGTAGCGGGCGAGCACCTTCTCGGTCGGGCGGTGGAAGACCAGCGCGCCGGAGGCGAGCCAGAGGCCGATCAGCACCAGGTTGAGCGGCTCGGGGAGGAACACCGAGAGCAGCGTGACGACCAGCAGGCTGCACAGGAAGTGCGGCAGCTGGAGCAGCAGTTGGCCGACCGCGGTGGCGTCGGCGCCGCGCTGGCGGGCGGCCAGGTGGATCCGGCCGGTGTGCGGGTCGATGTCGACGGTGGGGTCGAGGACCGGCGGCCGGGGCGGGGCGGGCGGCGGGGCGAAGCCCTGGGCGGGGATGTGCGGGGGGTGCTGGGGGTGCCGGGGCTGGGGCTGCTGGGGCGGAGGAGCGTACTGGGGCGGGACGGTGGTGGGGTACTGCGGCGGGGCGGGCGGCTGCGGGGCGGGCGCGGGGTACGGGGGCGGCGGCGGGGGAGTGGCGGCCGGGTACGCGGGCGGCGCCGCCGTCGGGTACTGCGGGGCGGCCGTCGGGTGCTGCGGTGGGACGGTCGGGTGCTGTGGTGGGGCGGCCGTCGGGTACTGCGGCGGGGCACCGGGGTACTGCGGCGGTGTGGCGTCCGGGTAGGTCGGTTCGGTCATGGCGGGGTCCTCGGGGACGGGACGCGCGCACGGCGGCGTCCGTACGGTGACGGGCAAGGGCAGGACGGTGCTGAGCGGTGCTGAGCGGTGCGGGACGGTGCTGGACCGCCCCGGAGGGCGGTCAGCCCAGCAGCAGGGCGGTGACCAGCGGGAACAGGCCGGCGCCGAAGGCGAGGATGCCGACCCGGACCCAGGAGTGCTTCCGCGCGGCGATCAGGCTGTTCTCCGCGAGCGCGGCGCGGACGGCCTCGGCGGCCAACCGCTCGGTGTCGGCCAGGGCTTCGGTGAGCAGCCCCTGTTCGGCGGCCAGCCGGATGTCCCCGAAGTAGCCGAGCGGGCGGCCCGGGCGCCAGGTGCTGCGCCGGAATCGGGGCAGCACCGCGAGCAGCAGCGAGACCAGGGAGACGGCGATGCCCAGGCCGCCCAGGGCCAGCAGCGCCTTCGCCGCGCCGGAGAGCTGCTGCGGCGCCCAGCCGGTGCTGGTGAGCAGGCCGCCGAGCACCCCGACGATCACGCCGAGGGCGGCCACCAGGACGGCCGCCTTGCTGTCCGCGCGGGCGATCTCGGTGCGCAGCTCGGCGAGCAGGGCGGCGCCCGGCGGCGGGGCTACCGGGGCGGTACCGGCGGAGGCGGACACGGCGGGACTCCTCGGGTTCACCGGGACGACGGAGGGTTCGGGCCCTTGTCGAGCCGGGGCGTACCCGGGCTCGAAGGCCGGTGGCGCAGGATCGCTTCGAGCGCGGCCTTCGCCTCCTGGCGCGGGCCCTCCAGCTCGAACTCCTCCAGGCCGTTCTGGTCGAGCAGCCGCTGGATCACCTGGAGCTGGCCCTGGACCAGCTCCTGCTGCTCCTCCTTGAGGTAGCCGAGCGCCCGGGGCAGGTCCTCGGGGTGGGCGGCCACCTGGAGGGCCCAGGCGTCCACCCCGCCCTGCTCCAGGTGGTACTGGTAGAACTTCGCCTTCGCGGCGAGGACCTCGTTCGCCTCCTGGACCTGCCGGAGGGTGTACGGGTGGGCCTGGGTGTCGAAGTGGTAGCCGCGCAGCCGCTCCTTCTGCTCGCGGGCGGCCTGGTCGATGTCCAACTGGACGGTGCAGCGCACCCGCAGGCCCTCGGCCTCGGCGACCGGGTGCCCGTCCAGCTCCTCCTGGACGGCGGCCTCGGCCTCGCCGCTCCGGTCGGTGGAGAGGTGCCGGGTGACGGCCCGCATCCGCTGCCGGATCCGCGGGACCAGCAGCGCCGGGACGTCGCGGATCCGGCTGGCCACGACCAGCTCCGCGGCCGACACCTGCCAGTCGATCTCCACCACGGCCTCGAAGGCGCCGACGTCGTCCCGGCCGGGCAGCCGCTCCTCGGCCCGCAGGTGGTGCAGGCCGAGGTCGACCTCGTACGCGGCCTGGTAGTTGCGGCCCACCAGGTCGCTGAACCCCGGGCGGTGCGGCGGGAGGTAGACCTGGTGCTCACCGGACGGGGTGGTCAGGACGAGGGCGGAGTCGGCCCGGGCGGCGGGGCGCTTGGGCAGGCCGAGCGCGCGGCCCAGCGGGTGGACCGTCAGGACCGGGTCTGTCAGGTCTCCGGTGGGGAGGTCGGGGCGGTGTCGTGCCGACATGCGCGGGTGCTCCAGGATCGGGACGGATCGGACGGTGCTGTTTCAGCTGCCGGGCAGCGCCGTGGTTGCCGGGCCGCCGGCGCGTACGGTGCGGACCAGGTGGTCGAGCCGCTGGCGGTCGCGCTCGGTGACGGCCAGGTCGTCGAAGAGTTCGGTGAGCCGGGCGGTGGTCCCGGGCTGGTCGGCGGCGCCGATCAGCCAGCCGCGCAGCACACCCAGGGCGGCATCGCGGTAGTGCGGGTCCTCCAGGGCCGTGCGCCACAGGGCGACCAGGAGCGCCCGGACCGGGGCGGGCTCCTCGGGCGCGGGCAGCACGGTGACGCTGTGCACGCTCCCCGGTTCGGGGCGCGGGCTCCGGGCGTACCAGTCGAGCAGCAGCGGCCGGCCCACGACGGTGTCCTCGGTGCGCTGCGCGGCGGTCAGGAAGGCGGCCAGGGCCAGCTGCCGCAGGGCGGCCGGTCCGGAGAGCCAGCGGACCAGGGTGCGCAGGGTCAGCTCGGCCTCGGCGGAGAGCAGCATCAGCTCGGCCGCTTCGAGCAGTCCGAGTGCCTGGTGGCGGTCGGGCTGCTCGGACGGCTGCGCACCGGGCCGGAACCCGGCGGCCAGCTGGTCGAGCTCGCCGGGGGTCAGCCGCTCGGCGGCCAGGGCGAAGGCCTCCAGGGCCTGGGCGGGCAGCAGCGGGCCGAGCAGGGCGTAGCAGCGGATGGCGGTCCAGCGGCGGCGGGCGTTGTCGTCCCCGGCCCAGCCGCGCAGGATGCGCGGGACGGCGCCGGTGCCCGCGTGGTAGGCGAGGGCGAGGCTGTTGGCGGCCTGGAGGCAGAGCCGGAAGTCCTTGGCGCCGGACCAGGGGCCGAGCAGCCCGCTCATGGTGGCGGAGAGGTCGACGGAGGCCAGCAGGGCGGTGGTGGAGGCCACCCGGGTGCGGACCAGGGCGCGGGAGTCGGTGGCCAGGGCGTTCAGCCAGCCGGTGATCGCGGGGCGGGCGGAGGGGTGGCCCGTCCAGACCTCGCGCAGCAGGGTGGGGGAGGTGCGGGGGTCCAGGAAGGAGGCCATCCGCTGGGGGACCGGGCCCCAGGGGGTCTGCTCGGTCTCCTCGGTGAGTTCGGCCCGGGCGAGGGCCATGCGGTCCTCGATCGAGCTGCCGAACGGCGGGATGCCGTCCGGCTCCCCGGCGGTCCGGATGGTCTCCAGGCGGCGGAACAGCGAGTCAGCGCACTCGGCGGCGAGGGTGTAGGGGGCGTGGTCGAAGACGGCCAGGGAGATCAGGAAGGCCTTCTCGTGGAGGGGGAGCTTGTCGTCCCCGAACCAGCGGCCGACCTTCTCCTGGACGGCGCCCCGACCGAAGTCGGCGAGGTCGGCGGGCCTGCCGGTCTGCGGCGAGTAGGCGGCCAACCTGACGGCGAACTCGGCGATCTCCCGGATCGGCGGGTACTTGGCCAGGAACCCCTCGACGGGCTCCAGGGTGAGCAGTTCCTCGACGGGGACGCCGTCGTCCCGCAGCGCCCGCAGATGGGCGCCGAGGACGAGCCCCGGGTCGGGCGGTAGCCAGCCGACGGTGGGGAGTTCACGGATCGTGTGGGCGTGGGTGGTGGTGATGACCAGGTAGCCGTCCTGCTTGGCGAGGGTCTCGCGCAGGCGGTCGAGGTCGGAGCGGAGCAGCGGGCGGGTGCGGGAGGCCGTGTAGTCGGTGAGCACGTACCCCTCGGCCCGTTCGACGCCGTTGAGCAGTGCGGTGGGCGTGACATCCGGGTCCAGGTTCCGGATCCGCTCGCTGCCCAGCTGCCGCAGCAGCATCAGCGCGGCGGAGCGACGGCCGGTGTCCGCCCGGCCGGTGAGGATCAGCACCCGGTGCTCGCGGAGATGTGCGAGGGCCTGGTCGAAGGCCGGTCCGGGTTGGAAGACCTCGGCCAGGGCGGTGAGTTCAACGGTCGGGACCAGCCCGGAGGCGTGCAGGGCGGCCCCGCCGAGCTGGTAGATCGTGGTCTTGTGGCCGGTGACGACGTCGCCGTGGACCTGGCCGCCGGAGACGGTGTGCTGGTCGCCGCCGATCAGGCTGCCGCCGAAGCCGGGATTGCCGCCGGCGAAGAGGTAGTTGCGGCCGGCGAAGGAGTCCGGGACGTGCTCCAGGAGTTCCTGGACGGCCTCCACGGCGTTCTGCGGGTCCTCGGGCGGGGTTTCCTGGAGGCCGTCCTCCTGCTCCGCGGCCTCCGCCTCGGGGGCGGCGGTCATCGGTCGCCGCCGATGGTGTTGCCGGTGTTGACGTCGCCGTGGACCTGGCCGCCGGAGACGGTGTGCTGGTCGCCGCCGATCAGGCTGCCGCCGAAGGTCGGGGTGCCGCCGAGGAACTGGAAGCTGGCGGCGCCCTGGGGAGCGGCGGCCGGGGCCGGGGCCTGGGCGGCCGCCGGGGCCGGGGCCGGGGTCTGGGCCTGGGTCTGGGCGTCGGACGGGGCGCCCACCGGTGCGGGGTCCGGGGTGCCGGGGGCGGGTTCGCCGTGCAGCCAGGCCGGGAACTCGCCCTCCTTGCCCTGGACGGTGACCCGGTGGAACGCCTCCGGCGCCAGGCCGCCGTGGCCGTGCCGGACGATGCCCTGGTAGAGCGCGTCCGACACGGCGAGGACGCAGGGCCCGTCGCGGTGCCGGAGGGCCTCCCGGAGCGGGGCCGAGTCGAGCAGTCGGAAGGCCTGGTTGAGGTCCCAGCCGACGGCGCCGCCGAGGGCTCCGCCGAGTTCCTGGACGGCGACCTCGCCGGAGGCGAGCACGATCCGCAGCCGTACCCGGGCGCTGGCGGCCGCGAGGCGGTTGTTGGCGTGCAGCAGGGTGGGGGTCTCGTTGATCAGCGCGTGCAGCAGTCCGGTCTTGGGGACGGTGGCGCTGATCAGGGCCATCACCGAGTCGCCACGGTCCTCCAGGCGCTGTTCGGCGGGTTCGACCCCGGCGCTGCGCAGCGTCTCGTGCAGGACGGCGTAGAGCATCCGGCGCATGAAGGCCTGCTCGACGTCGTCCCGTCGGCCGAACTGTTCGATGTCCAGCAGCAGGATGGTGTGGTTCACCGGATCGGTCATGGTCGCCTCTCGATTCGTCATCGGCCTCAGCCTGCCCGTGCCGGGCAGGTCGGCGTGAGCGCCGTTGCGGTACTCGCTCTGTGACGGTGTGCACAGAACATCTGCGCGGGTCAGCGGAGTTGGCCGGGCCTCCGGAGCAGGTCGGGGCGCGCGATGACCAGGGAGCGGCGGCTGGTGACGACGATGCCGCGGTCCCGCAGGGACTTGAGCAGGCGGGCGACGGCCTCGCGGGAGGCGCCGACGGAGCCGGCGAGTTCCTGCTGGCTGAGCGGGACGGAGACGACGATGCCCTCGGCGGTGCGGCGGCCGTGGGTGCGGGCGAGTTCCAGCAGGAGGTCGGCGAGGCGCTCGCTGACGCTGAGCGAGGCGGACTTGAGCCGGTGGTGGTCGGCGGCGCGCAGCCGGTCGGTGGAGAGCGCCAGGAGCTGCATCGAGGCGGCGGGGGTGTTCCGCAGGTAGGCGGTGAAGGCGGCGCGGTCGACGGCGGTGGCCGAGACCTGCTCCAGCGCGGTGACGGTGGCGGCCCGGGGCCGGCCGCTGAGGGCGGCGGACTCGCCGACGATGTCGCCCGGTCCGCGCAGGGCGAGCAGGGCCTCGTAGCCGTTCTCGGCGAGGGCGGTCACCTTGAGCCAGCCGTGCAGGACGAGCAGGACGTGGTCGGACGGTTCGCCCTCGCGCAGTGCGGTGGAGCGGGCCGGGTAGTCGAGCCGGTGGCCGAGGGCGAGCAGGGCGGTGCGGTCGGCGTGGTCGAGCCGGGCCAGGAAGGGCACGCGGTCGTCCAGGCCGTGCCCGGTCGCGGGACCTGGTCCGCCGGGCGGGGTGTTGGCCATTGCCTGATCAGCCCTCGTCGGTTTCGCCTTGGCGCGGTCGGGCTCCGGAACGCCGAGCGCGGGCAAACAAGCTACCGGCGGAGCGGCCGCGGCGCTGGTGAATCCGTGAAATCCCCGGCCCTCCGGCTCCCCTCCCCCGCACGGGGGAGGGACGGGAACCGCTCCGGGGAGGGAGGTGCCGAGGGGGCCGGCCGAAAGAGGGTTCTCGGTGTCGGGACGACGGGGCTTGCGAAGGGGGCCGGACATGAAGCGGGTGCTGGGCGCGGTGGCGATCACGGCGGCGGTGGTGCTGGGGATGCAGGCGTGCCTGCCGTTCCTGGAGTCGGACGAGCACCGGACGGTGACGTACGGGGTGGCCGAGGCGGTCAAGGAGCTGGTGGTCGAGGGGGAGAACGGCGGGGTCGTGGTGACCGGCACCGGTGACTCGGTGCACGTCGTCGAGAAGCAGAACTACCGGGGGTCCGCGCCGAGGAGCACCCACGAGGTGAAGGACGGCGTGCTGCGGCTGGGGTACTCCTGCGAGTCCTGCGGGGTGGGGTACGAGGTGCAGGTGCCGGCCGGCACCAAGGTGCGGATCAAGGAGGAGAACGGCGGGGTGCGGCTGACGGGGCTGTCCGCCGAGGTGACGGCCGCGGTGGAGAACGGCGGGGTCGAGGCCACCGGGCTGACCTCTCCGACGGCGCACCTGAGCGCGACCAACGGCGGGGTGCGGGCCGACTTCGCGGCGGCGCCGTCGGCACTGGAGGCCCGGGTCGGCAACGGCGGGGTGCGGCTGCGGGTGCCGTCCGGGGAGGCGTACGTGGTGGACGCGCAGGCGGGGTCGGGCGGGGCGGACATCGGTGTCCCCTCGCGGCCGGGTGCGGCGCACAGCATCACGGCGCGGTCGGAGAGCGGCGGCGTGACGGTCAGCGGTGTCTGACGGGGCGGTGCTGTCCGAGCCCGCGGGTCCCGGCCGGGCGGTGCTTCCCGAGCCGGCGGTGCCCGGCCGTGCCGTGCCGGTGGTTCTGCCGGTAGGGCATGATCTTCTCCGCGGGGACGGCGTCCCCGGGTACGGGGGAGGTGCGACGGTGGAGCGCGCGGCGCGTTGGCGGAGCCGGACGGCCGGGCTGAGCCCGTACGTGCTGGACACCTTCCTGGCGGCCTGTTCGGCGGCGGTGTCGGTCTGGTCGGTCTACAACGACGACACCGACTGGCCCTGGTGGGTGTACCTGCTGGCGGTGTCCACCGCGCTGTTCCTGCCCTGGCGGCGCAAGGCCTCGCTGCCGGTCCTGATCGTGGGCGCCGCGCCCTCGCTGGTGGTGTCGGTGGTGGCGCACTCGGCGAACCCGCAGGTGCCGCTGTACGCGGTGATCGGGATGTACACGGTCGCGGAGCGCTTCCCCGACCGGCAGCGCTGGCCGGTGCTGGCGGTGGTGGTGGCCGCCAATGTGCTCGGCACCCATTCGCCGAACGGCGCGCTGTTCAGCGTGCTGACCTCGGGCGGTTCCTTCGTCTTCGGCGCCCTGGTGCGCACCCAGCGGGAGCTCGCCCGGATGCAGGCCGAGCGGGCGCGGGAGGCGGGGGTGCGGGCGGCCAGCGAGGCGGCCCGGGCGGTCGCCGAGGAGCGGGCCCGGATCGCCCGGGAGATGCACGACATCCTGGCGCACGCGGTGTCGCTGATGGTCATCCAGGCCGAGGCCGGGCCGCTGGTGGTGCGCCACGACCCGGACCGGGCGATCCGCGCCTTCGACACCATCGCCGACGCGGGCCGCGACGCGATGGTGCAACTGCGGCGGGTGCTCGGCGTGTTGAAGGACCCGGAGGCGGAGCGGGCGCTGGCGCCGCAGCCCCGGCTGGCCGAACTCACCGACGTGGCCGAGCGGGTGCGCGGGGCCGGCCTGCGGGTGGACCTCGAACTCGCGGACGGGCTGGGCGGGTTGCCCGCCGATGTGGAGGCGGCCGGGTACCGGATCGTGCAGGAGGCGCTGACCAACACGGTCAAGCACTCCGGGGCGGACCGGGTCGCGATCAGGGTGGGGCGGGTCGACGGGGTGCTGGAGGTGGTGGTCTCCGACAACGGTCGCGGGGTGCCGCTGGCCGCCGACCGTACGGTGGCCGGCTGGTCCGGCGGGCGCGGGCTGGTCGGCATCCGCGAGCGGGCCGCGGCCTGCGGCGGCCGGGCCGAGGCCGGTCCGGGGCCGGAGGGCAGGGGTTTCCTGGTGAGTGCCCGGCTGCCGCTGGGGCCGGCGGGCGTGGTGGAGAGGGTGGGCGGATGACGCCGATACGGGTGGTGGTCGCGGACGACCAGGAGTTGGTGCGGGCCGGGTTCGGGATGATCCTGGACGCCCAGCCGGACATCGAGGTGGTCGCCGAGGCCTGCGACGGCGCCGAGGCGGTCGAGGCGGTGCGCGCGCACAACCCGGACGTGCTGCTGCTGGACGTCCGGATGCCGGTGATGGACGGCCTGGAGGCGGCCCGCCGGGTGTGCGAGGAGTTCCCGGCCACCAAGGTGATCATGCTGACCACCTTCGACATCGACGACTACGTCTTCGACGCGCTGTACGCGGGCGCCAGCGGCTTCCTGTTGAAGGACGTCCGCCGGGACGACCTGGCGCACGGGGTGCGGATGGTGGCCTCGGGCGAGGCGCTGCTCGCGCCCTCGGTGACCAAGCGGCTGATCGGCGAGTTCGCGGCCCGCCGCCCGGGCGGCCGGGAGCGGGCGGTGCGGCCGCCGTCCAGGCTGCTGGAGCAGTTGACCCTGCGTGAGCAGGAGACGCTGCGGCTGATCGCGCGCGGGCTGTCCAACGCGGAGATCGCGGCCGAGCTGGTGGTCAGCGAGCACACCGTGAAGACCCACGTCAGCAATGTGCTGAGCAAACTCGGGCTGCGCGACCGGGTGCACGCGGTGGTGTTCGCGTACGAGGCCGGTGCGGTGGTCGCGGGCGAGGGCTGAGGACCTCACCCGCGAGAGGGAGGCGGACAGTTCACCGGTGCGGGCGATCCGTGACGAGGGTCTCGGGGGAGAGGCTCTGCGGTGTCGGAACGGACCGACGGACACCTGACGGAGGGCTCGAAATGAACGCCGATCTGCACCCGCGCCGCACTGCGTACGCCGTCGTCGGCGCGACCGCCCTGATGGCCCTGTACGGCGGCATCCGGCTGGTGCCCGGCTCCCGCGAGCCGGGCCCGGGCTGGACGGCCGGGCACACCGCGATGTTCGCGGGCCTGCTGCTGTTCGTCCCGATCCTCCTGGCCCTGCGCCGGGTGCTCGCCCCGCGCCGCACGGCGGCCGGGCGGCTGGCCGCGAACGCCGCGCTGGGGACGGCGTTCGCGGGCCTGGCCTGCTCACTGGTGCAGATCGGGATCGACCTGGTGGTCGGCCTGAGGGCGGCGGACAAGCCGGACCAGTCGCGGATGTTCGAGAGGATCCAGGACGTCCCGGGGGTGTCCGCGGCGGTGTACCAGGTGGGCCCGCTGCTGTTCTACGTCGGCCTGCTGGCGATGCTGATCGCGGCCTCGGTGGGCGCGGGACGGGCGCTGCGCTGGTGGAGCCCGGTGCTGATGCTGGTCGGGACGGTGGCCACGGCGGCCGACCTGGCCTTCATCCCGGTGGCCGCCGTCTGCTACCTCGCCGCCCTCGCCCCGCTGGTCCGCCAGGGCGGCGCGCGGACCCCGGCCATCGCCTGAGAACCGGAAGGGGCGTAAGGACCCTTTACGGACGTACCGCATGCATACGATGATCATTCCGGCTTCCCCTCACGGCCTGGAGTGATCGAGCGATGACGACGACGGCGAAGTTCGACCCCTGGTCGGCGGAGTTCGTGGCCCACCCGTACGACGCGTACGCCGAGCTGCGCGAGCACGCGCCGGTGACGTACCACGAGCCGACGAACCAGTGGCTGGTCTCCCGCCACGAGGACGTCAGCGCCCTGCTGCGCGACCGGCGGCTCGGCCGCACCTACACCCACCGGTTCAGCCACCAGGAGTTCGGCCGCCCCGAGCCCGACCCGGCACACGAGCCCTTCCACACCCTCAACGACCACGGGCTGCTCGACCTGGAGGCCCCCGACCACACCCGGATCCGCCGGCTGGTCTCCAAGGCCTTCACCCCGCGCATGGTCGAAGGGCTGCGGCCGACCGTCCGGCGGCTGGCCGGGGAGCTCGTCGACGACCTGCTCGCGGCCGGCGGCGGCGACCTGATCTCCGCCGTCGCCGAGCCGCTACCGGTCGCCGTGATCGCCGAGATGCTCGGCGTGCCGGAGGGCGACCGGCACCTGCTGCGCCCCTGGTCCGCCGACATCACCGGGATGTTCGAGCTCAACCCGAGCGAGGAGGCCGCCCGCCGGGCCGTCACCGCGAGCATCGAGTTCTCCGACTACCTGCGCGCCCTGATCCGCGAGCGCCGGGGCAACCCGGGCACCGACCTGATCAGCGCGCTGATCCAGGCCCAGGAGGGCTCCGACGCGCTCAGCGAGCAGGAGATGGTCTCCACCTGCGTGCTGCTGCTCAACGCCGGCCACGAGGCGACCGTCAACACCACCGGCAACGGCTGGTGGGCGCTGTTCCGCCACCCCGAGGAGTTGGCCCGGCTGCGCGGCGACGTGGACGGGCTGCTGCCCACCGCCGTCGAGGAACTGATGCGCTGGGACACCCCGCTGCAGATGTTCGAGCGCTGGGTGCTGGAGGACATCGAGGTCCGCGGGGTCACCGTGCCGCGCGGCGCCGAGATCGCCCTGCTCTTCGGCTCCGCCAACCGCGACCCGGAGCGCTTCGCCGACCCCGACCGCCTCGACCTCGGCCGCACCGACAACCCGCACGTCACCTTCGGCGCCGGAATCCACTTCTGTCTGGGCGCCCCCCTTGCCAGACTGGAGCTCACCGAGTCCTACGGCACGCTGCTGCGCCGGGCCCCGGGCCTGCGGCTGGTCCGCGAGCCCGAGTGGAACCCGGGCTACGTGATCCGCGGGCTCAAGGAGCTGTTGGTCGAAGTGTGACGGGAAGCGGGGGAGAAGGCCGTGGGCAAGGCGACGGGGGCACTGCTGGGGCTGGCCATCGGCGACGCGATGGGCCGGCTGACCGAGTTCCAGGACGTCGAGCGGATCGCCGCCGACCACCCGGACTGGCGGCGGCTCCCGCTGCCGGAGCAGGCGCTGGTCACCGACGACACCCAGATGACGCTCGCCCTCGCCCGCGGCCTGCGCACCGCCCTGGCGCGCGGGCCCCTCACCCCGCTGCACCTGGAGCACCCGGTCCGCGCGGAGTTCGTCGACTGGTGGCGCTCCCCGGAGAACAACCGCGCCCCCGGCATGACCTGCCTGCGCGCCTGCGAGCGGCTCAGCCGCGACGAGTACCGCTGGCAGCAGGCCAGCGACGTGGGCTCCAAGGGCTGCGGCGCCAACATGCGGGTCGCCCCGATCGGCCTGATCCGCGACCTGGACGCCCGGCAGCTCTCCGGCGCCGCCCAGCTGCAGTCCGCGCTCACCCACGGCCACCCGACCGCGCTCGCCGCCAGTGACCTCACCGCGTACGCCGTCCGCAAGCTCGCGGAGGGCGTCCCGCCCGCCGGCCTGCCCGCCGTGCTACGGGCGTACGCGCTGGCGAGCCGCGAGCGCTACGACGAGTTCTGGCTCGGCGACCTCGCCGACCGCTGGTACGGCGCCTCCCCGCAGGCCGTCCTCGCCCGCGGCTGGGAGGACTGCCTCAAGGTCCTCGACCAGGTGCAGGCCGCCCTCGCCGCCCCCGACGTGGAGGCCGACCCCTGCCTGGCCACCGGCGAGGGCTGGGTCGCCGAGGAGGCCTTCGGCACCGGCCTGCTCTGCTTCCTGCTGCTGCCCGACGACCCGGTGGCCGCCGTCCGCCGGGCCGCGTACAGCTCCGGCGACTCCGACTCGCTCGCCTGCCTGACCGGCGCTTTCGCCGGCGCGCACCACGGCGAGGCGGCCTGGCCCGCGGAGTGGGTGGAGCGGATCGAGCACCGGGACGAACTGCTGGAGTTCGGCGCGCTCTGGGACTGAGCGGGAACCGGCCGACGGGGCGCCGCGTCGAAGGGCCATGACGAACAGCAGCAGCGGAACCCGTCGTCGCCCGCCCCGCCGCCCCGCGGCACTGCTCCTCGCCGCCGCGCTCGCCGCACCGCTGGTCAGCGGCTGCGCCAGTACCGGCACCGCCGCCACCGGGGAGCAGCGGGCCTCCGCACCGGCCACCCGGCCCGCCGTCGACCAGGCCTCGGTGGCCGCCACCGCCAAGGCCACCGACGCCTTCGGCCTGGACCTCCTGCACGCTCTCACCGCGTCGCCCGGCGGGGCCGGGCGCAACACCGTGGTCTCGCCCGTCGGGCTGGCCACCGTGCTCGGGATGCTGATGCCGGGCGCGCGCGGCGCGACCGCGCAGGAGCTGGCCAAGGCCCTGCACACCGAGCTCGACCCGAAGCAGTACGCGCTCGCCGTCGGCGCGTTGGACCGGCGGACGAAGAACGGCGACCAGCTCACTCTGCACCAGGCCGACGAGGTCTGGACCCAGCAGGGCTTCCCGGTGAACCCGGACTACCTGGCGACCCTCGCCACCGCCTTCGACGCCGGAGTGCACACCACCGACTTCAAGAAGGACCCGGAGGGCAGCCGCAAGGCGGTCGACTCGGCCGTGGAGAAGGCTACCGAGGGGCGCGTCAAGGACCTCTTCGCGCCGGGCGCGATCAACGCCGACACCCGCGTGGTCCTCACCGACGCGCTCTACCTCAAGGCGAAGTGGGCCGCCGAGTTCAAGCCCGGGCAGACCGCCGACCGCCCCTTCCGCAAGCTGGACGGCACCGCCTCGAACGTCTCCACGATGAGCCAGACCGGCGAGTTCAGGTACGCGGAGGGCTCCGGCGGGATCGTCGGCGAGCCCTGGCAGGCCGTCGAACTCCCTTATGCGGGAGGCAACGTGGCGATGGATCTGATCGTCCCCGCGCAGGGCGGCTTCGCCGCCTTCACCAAGGGGCTGGACCAGCCCCAGCTGGACCGGATCCTCGGCGCCCTCAGCGCGCAGCCCGTCGACCTCCAGCTGCCGCGCTTCCACTTCGACACGTCCAACGAGCTCACCCCCGCGCTGCGTTCGCTCGGCGTCCACTCGGCCTTCGACGCCGCCGACCTCACCGGGATCGCCGAGCAGCCGCCGCTCGCCGTCAGCACGGTGGTGCAGAAGGCCACCGTGCAGGTCAACGAGGAGGGCACGGTCGCGGCGGCCGGCAGCGGCGCCGTGGCCGGCGTCGCGGCGGTGCCCGCCCCTCGTCAGGCCGCCGAACTGCACATCGACCGGCCGTTCCTGTTCCTGGTCCGGGACACGTCGAACGGGCGGCCGCTGTTCCTGGGGCAGGTCACCGACCCGCAGGCGAAGTAGCCCCCTACCAGGCCGGGTAGCGCCCGCCGAGCGCCGGGTGGCCCGGGTCACGGCTGCCGAACAGCACCAGCAGGTCGTCCGCGACCGTCAGCAGCTCGGCCCGCCCCTCGACGGCCTCGGCCCAGTCGGCGGGCAGCGCCGAGGCGCCGTACGCGGCCCCGACCAGGTTGCCGCAGACCGCGCCGGTGGAGTCGCTGTCCCCGGAGTGGTTCACCGACAGCAGCAGCGCGGTGCGCACCGGATCGGGGTCGAGGGTGGCCGCCAGCAGCGAGTACACCGCGATGGCCAGGCACTCCTCGGCGATCCAGCCGAGCCCGACCCGCTCCACCGTGTCCGCCGAGGGCTCGGCCTCCTGGGCCAGCCGGACCGCCCGGGCCAGCGCCTGCACGGTCTCCTTGGACCTCGGCAGCTCGCGGATCTGCTCGACCGTCTCCCCGACCGCCGCCCACGGCTCCGTCCCGGCCGCCAGCCGCTCGACCAGCGCCGCGAAGGCGCCTGCGGCGAGGTAGCCGGTCGGGTGCCCGTGAGTGAGCTGGGCGCACTGCACGGCCAGCCCGAAGGACTGCTCGACCCCGAGCCGGGCCAGCCCGAACGGCGCCGCGCGCATCACCGAACCGCAGCCCTTGGAGCCGGGGTTGATCGGCCCCGGGCTCCCGATCGGGGCCGGTGCCTCGAACACTGGGTGCTCGGACACCCCGCTCAGGCAGGCGTTGCCCGGCGCCCGCCGCGCGTACAGGAACGGCCGGCCGAGCAGCCAGCCGTCGTACGGGCGCGGCTGCGGTTCGGTGTCCGGGGCGCCCTGGTACTGGGTCCGCAGCCAGCGCCGGTAGGCGCCGTGCACGGCCTCCGGGACGGAGCCGCCGCCGCCGGACCAGCCGCGGACGAAGCCGCGGATCAGCCCCTCCGCGGTGAACAGCGTCATCTGGGTGTCGTCGGTGACCTCCACCGACCCGGCGCTCCCGGACGGCAGCGCCGTCACGCCCTGCGGGCCGAACCGCTCCTGGATCTGGTGGAGTTGCTGGAACTCCACCGGCCAGCCCAGCGCGTCGCCGATCGCGCCGCCGAGCAGCGCTCCGCGCACCCGGTCCCGGTATCCGGACTCCGCCGCCGACTCCGTCACGTCGAATCCCCCTTCGTTCGTGGCGGGTCGTTTCTATCAGGCGGGCCGTCAGGTGTGGATCTCGCCCCGCCCGTGCAGGGCGGCCCGGTCGGCCGCGGCCCGCCCGGCCGCCCAGCCCTCGCCGTCGCTGACCCGGACCCGCTGGGAGACCAGCTTCGGGAACAGCCGGCCGACCTCCTCGTCCACCGCCGCCGAGCGGGCGGCCAGCGCGGGCAGCAGCCGCTCGTCGGGCAGCAGCTGCTCCTCGGTGCCGTCCTCGCGCAGGTGGCGGCCGGCCGCGGCGGCGTCGGTGGCCCGCTCGGTGGCGGCGGTCAGCCGCTCGCGGATCCGGGCCGCGTACGCGACCAGGAAGGACTGCCGGAACGCCTTGCTGCGCGAGTCCTTGCCGGACCCGGCCTTGTTGAGCGCGTGGGTGGCCTGCACCAGCAACGAGGTGTAGAGCAGTTCGACGCCGTCCAGGTCCCCGTCGAAGCCGATCACGGTGCAGAAGCCGAACTCCTTGGCCCACACCACCCGGCACCGGTTGGCCGCCGCGACCGCGTCCAGCAGCATCGTCTTGGGTCCCTCGTACGGGTTGTCCACGCCGATCCGCAGCGCCGCCGGGGTGTTCCGGTCGGCCCCGGCGGCGGCCAGCAGCGCGTCGTCGATGCTGTGCTGGGCCATCAGCTGCTGGGCCTTGGCGGTCAGCGCCTCGGCCTCCTCCGGGAACTCGGTGGACTCGGCCTTGGCCAGCAGGGCCCGGATCCGGGCCAGCATCCGCGGCTCGCCGGCCACCGGCCCGGCAGGGCGTCGGGCCGGCCCGGCCTGCCCCGGCTGCCCGGGCGCGGGGCCGACCGGGGCGATCGGGGGCAGCCGGCCCCAGCTGCGCAGCAGCTCCAGCAGGGCGGTGGCGAGCGCGAAGCGGTCCAGCCGGTGGCGGTGGGCGAAGGCGCCGAGGTACTGCTCGTCCGCGGGCCACCAGACCTCGGCCTCCAACTCGCGCAGCTGCTCCTGCCAGCGCCGGTCCAGGGCGGCGGCGGGGTGGCGGCGGGACTCGGCGGCGATCAGGTCCACCGCGAGCGCCAGGTGGACGGGCTTGAGCCCGCGCCGCACCACCCGCACCAGGTCCGCCGGGCGCCAGCCCGCGGACCAGCAGCGGCCCACCGCGGAGTCCGCGTACCTGAGCACCGCCCGGCTGACCGCCGGCCACTGCCCGGCCGAGGCGGCCAGCAGCGAGGCCCCGGTGTCCAGGGCGAGGTCCAGCCCCTCGTCGGGGACGGTGAGCACCGAGCGCACCGCCTGCTCCAGCAGCGGCCCGGCGTTCCCGTCGCCCTGCTGCGCGCGCTTGCCCACGGTGTGTCCCTGCTCTCCTCGACGGCCCGGCCCCTCCGGCCCATGATGCCGGAGCGGCCGGGCCGACCGGGCCAGGGTCCGTCTTCGAACTCCCGTCGTTCGCCCCGCAGGCGGGAGTTCGCAGACAAGCCCTACCGCTCGATGGCCTTGGCCATGATCTCCGGCACACGCTCCAGCAGCCGGGGGGCCGCCAGCCGGATGCCCAGGGTGGCGACCAGGGCGCCGTAGGCCGGGCCGAGCAGCAGCAGCGGCCAGCTCGGCCCGTCCGAGAGCAGCGCCCAGAGCAGGTAGCCGCCGACCGGCAGGGAGAGCACCGCGACACCGAGCATCGAGCCGAACTGGTTGAGCAGGATCAGCCCGCCCTGCCCGGGGGCGGCGTTGCGCATCGGGTTGCTGTCGGCCGGCATGGTGTACGGCGCGAGCACGCTGAACACCGAGCCGAGCGCGATGCCGCCGCCGAGCACCGCCAGCGCGAGGCCGAGGGCGGACGGCAGTGCGCCCCACTCGCCGGTGACGGCGGCCAGCACCAGCCCGAGCACCACGGTGACCGGCACGGCGTACGACAGCACCGCGTACGCCCGGCCGCGCAGTTCGTCCCGGGCGTCGGCCGGGGTGCGCAGCGTGGCGGCGACCATCCAGAACGCCGAGCCGTCCATGCCGAACAGGTTGAGCATCTGGAGCCCGAGGAAGGTCCCGGTCATCGCCAGCAGGTAGACGCTCGACCAGCCCTGCACCACCGACAGCAGGCAGATCACCAGCGTCATCCCGACGCTGGTGAACAGCGCGGCCTTGGCCCGCGGCTCGCGCCAGGCGTACCGCAGGTGGCGCTGCATCACCGCGCCGGTGCGGCCCTCGGGCAGGAAGCGCCAGCCCCGGGCGCTCTGCACCCCGCGGGCCACCTCCAGGGTGGAGGAGTCGGCGGTGACCATCAGCTCCTGGAGGCTGTTCCGCCACCAGCGCAGCAGCAGGAGGAGCAGCGCGCCGGCCGCGGCGAGCTGGAGCAGCGCCGCCCCGTACTCGCCCGCGCCGACGCTGCGGGGGGCGTCGGCGGCGCTGACCGGCGGGATCCAGCGCAGCACCGCGGCGATCGGCCTGAGCGGGCTGAGGTCGATGTCCCGGTCGTGCTGCCGGCCGAAGATGCTCTGCGAGCCGACGTTGGCGCCCTGGACGAGCAGGGCGAAGGCCAGTCCGCCGAAGATCGCGAAGTCCTTGCCGCGCCGGCTGGAGAGCATCCGGGCGTTCCCGGCCGCGACCGCCCGGGACAGCGTGACCAGGCAGAGCAGGGCGAGCGGCACGGCGACCACCGCGGTGGCGGCCGAGGCGCCGCCGGACAGCACCGCGCCGGTCACCAGCACCAGGCTGATCAGCGGACCGGGCCCGAGCAGCGAGGCCAGCAGCGAGCCGCGCAGCAGCGGGCCGGGCCGCAGCGGCAGCATGGTGAGCCGGGTCGGGTCGGCGCTCTCGTCGCTGGAGAACAGGAACAGCGGCAGCGCGGCCCAGCCCAGGGTGAGCACGCCGACCAGCATCACCCCGGTGTTGCCGGAGCCCTCGTAGCGCCCGTTGAGCATCGCCATGCCGAAGGCGATCAGGCCCGCGAAGGCCAGGCCGAGGACGCCGCCGACGACGTACACGGCCGCCCGGCCCCGGCTGCGGCGCAGCCCGTTGCGCAGCAGCCGCAGCTTGAGCGCGACCAGGCCGCGGACCACCGTCCGGTCGTCCGGCACGGCGGTGACGGGCGCGGTGACGGCGCTCACCGGGCGTCCTCGGCGCGGCCGCCGCCGAGCCAGCCGAGGGCCTGGCCGTCGTCCTCGCGGACGCCGATCAACTCCAGGAAGGCCGCGTGCAGGCTGCGTCCGCCGCGGACGGAGTCCAGCGGGCCCTGGGCGATCACCCGGCCCGCGTTGACCACGGCGACCCAGTCGCAGAGCTGCTCGACCAGCTCCATCACGTGGCTGGAGAAGACCACGGTGGAGCCGGCCGCCGCGTACCGCTTGAGCACGCCGCGGATGGTCTGGGCGGAGACCGGGTCGACGCCCTCGAAGGGCTCGTCCAGGAACAGCACGTCGGGGTTGTGCAGCAGCGCGGCGGCCAGCCCGATCTTCTTGCGCATGCCGGTGGAGTAGTCGGCGACCAGCTTGTCGGCGTCCCGGCCGAGGTCCAGGACGGCCAGCAGCTCCTCGGCGCGGCGGTCCACCTCGGCGCCGGGCAGGCCGCGCAGCCGGCCGGTGTACTGGAGCAGTTCGCGTCCGCTGAGCCGCTCGAACATCCGCAGACCCTCGGGCAGGATGCCGATCCGGGCCTTGACCGAGACCGGGTCGGCCCAGACGTCGGTGCCGTGCACCAGCACGGTGCCCTGGTCGGGCCGGAGCAGGCCGGTGACCATGGACAGCGTGGTGGTCTTGCCGGCGCCGTTCGGCCCGACCAGGCCGATGAACGACCCGGCGGGGAGCTCCAGGCTGAGCCCGGCGACGGCGGCCTGGGTGCCGAAGTGCTTCCACAGCCCCTGGATGCTGACGGCGGACGGGGTGCCCGGTCCGGGCCGGTCGGCGGTGGTCGGTTCGGAGGGCGACGGTTCTGACGCCTGCATGGCGGCCTTCTGTCTCTGGTCGTGGGGTGGACGTGCGGTGGTGCGGCGCTCCGGAGCCCAGCCTGGCACCGGCCCGACGGGCTGTCGCCTGCTTTGAGCATCCCCTGAGCCTGTCCGCCGAACGGGTGAGGCGCGCCGCTCGGCGGCGGTCTCCGGGAGCTGCCGGTCGGATTCGGCAACTACTCAGTTCCCCGGTTCGTCCTGCACTATGAGGACCAGTGAGCGCGCGGGGGTGCCGCGGCGCCCGGGAGGTGGCGGATGTCCGTTCAACCGTGGGGCGAGTCCCGCCCCGCCGACCGGTCCGGCCGGCGGGCGGCGGGCTGGCAGCCTGCGCCGACCCAGCAGTCGGCGATGCGGGCCGGCCACGCCGACCGGGACCGGACGGTGGACGTGTTGAAGGCCGGGTTCGCCGAGGGCCGGCTGTCCGCCGAGGAGTACGGGCAGCGCCACGAGGCGGCCGCCCGGGCGGTGACCTACGGCGAGCTGGCCGCGCTGGTGGCCGACCTGCCGTCCGGGCCGATGGCGGCGCCGTTGCAGGCCGCGCAGCCCGTCCCGGCGACCTTCCTGCTGCCGCCGCCGGTGCCGCAGGCCCGGCCCACCAGCGCGCTGGCGGTGATCTCCCTGGTGTGCGGCCTGACCGGCTTCCTGGCGCTGCCGGTGGTGCCCGCGCTGGTCACCGGCCACCTCGCCCGCCAGCAGATCCGCGAGCGCAACATGGACGGGGACTGGGCGGCGGTGCTGGGGCTGGTGCTCGGCTACCTGGGCGGCGCCTTCTGGCTGCTGGTGATCATGCTGGGCATCCTCTGACGGCCCCGGACGCCCCGTTGGCGGGTGCCCGCCGACTGTGGTAGAGCGGGTGGAGGGCGGCCCGACACCGGCCGGTCGCGTACGGGACACCGGGGCGACACCGGGCCGAAGGCCGCGACCTGCGGCGTTGCATTTGTTTTGACCGAGCCCCATGCGCTAGGTACGCTCTGACCTTGTGCCTGGGGTGTCCCCGGGTCCTTGTGCGTGCATGCACACCGGTCGCCGCGCCGAGCCGGAGCGCCTCAAAGCGCGCCGCGCGTAGAGCGCCGTCGCTGTACATCAGCTCATGGGATTCCGTGTCGGAATAGCCCAACACACCCGACCGCGTGGGTCGACCACGGGGCCGTGTGCGAGGGAGACACCGCAGGTTAGTTCCACCAAGCCTTGGCACACAGAAAACGGAGAAACGGTGCCTACGATCCAGCAGCTGGTCCGAAAGGGCCGGCAGGACAAGGTCGAGAAGAACAAGACTCCCGCGCTGAAGGGCTCCCCGCAGCGTCGTGGGGTCTGCACGCGTGTGTACACGACCACCCCGAAGAAGCCGAACTCGGCTCTCCGCAAGGTCGCCCGTGTGCGCCTCACCAGCGGGATCGAGGTCACCGCTTACATCCCGGGCGAGGGCCACAACCTGCAGGAGCACTCCATCGTGCTGGTGCGCGGTGGTCGTGTGAAGGACCTTCCTGGTGTCCGCTACAAGATCATCCGCGGTTCGCTCGACACCCAGGGTGTCAAGAACCGCAAGCAGGCCCGCAGCCGCTACGGCGCCAAGAAGGAGAAGTAAGAATGCCTCGTAAGGGCCCCGCCCCGAAGCGCCCGGTCATCATCGACCCGGTCTACGGCTCCCCTGTCGTCACCCAGCTGGTCAACAAGATCCTGCTGCACGGCAAGCGCTCCACCGCCGAGCGGATCGTCTACGGCGCCCTCGAGGGCGTCCGTGAGAAGACCGGCTCGGACCCGGTCGTCACGCTCAAGCGTGCGCTGGAGAACGTCAAGCCGGCCCTCGAGGTCAAGTCCCGCCGTGTCGGTGGCGCGACCTACCAGGTTCCGGTCGAGGTCCGTCCGGGCCGCGCCAGCACCCTGGCGCTGCGCTGGATGGTCGGTTACTCCCGCGCCCGTCGCGAGAAGACCATGACCGAGCGCCTGATGAACGAGATCCTCGACGCCAGCAACGGCCTGGGCGCTTCCGTGAAGCGTCGCGAGGACACCCACAAGATGGCCGAGTCCAACAAGGCCTTCGCGCACTACCGCTGGTAGTCCGTACCCCGTCACTAGACAGAGAGAGAACGAGCCACCATGGCTGCAACCTCCCTTGACCTCGCCAAGGTCCGCAACATCGGGATCATGGCGCACATCGACGCGGGCAAGACCACCACCACCGAGCGGATCCTGTTCTACACCGGCGTGTCGTACAAGATCGGTGAGGTCCACGATGGCGCTGCCACCATGGACTGGATGGAGCAGGAGCAGGAGCGCGGCATCACGATCACGTCGGCCGCGACGACCTGTCACTGGACCGTCGACGATGCCGACCACACCATCAACATCATCGACACCCCGGGTCACGTCGACTTCACCGTCGAGGTGGAGCGTTCGCTGCGCGTCCTCGACGGTGCCGTCACGGTGTTCGACGGTGTCGCCGGTGTCGAGCCCCAGTCCGAGACCGTGTGGCGGCAGGCTGACCGCTACGGCGTTCCGCGCATCTGCTTCGTCAACAAGCTGGACCGCACGGGCGCGAACTTCTTCTTCTGCGTCGACACCATCGTGGAGCGCCTCGGCGCCACCCCGCTGGTGATGCAGCTGCCGATCGGTGCCGAGGCGGACTTCCAGGGCGTCGTCGACCTGGTCCGCATGAAGGCGCTGGTCTGGTCGGCCGAGGCCGCCAAGGGCGAGATGTACGACATCGTCGACATCCCGGCCGAGCTGCAGGAGCAGGCCGACGAGTACCGCGAGCAGCTGATCGACACCGTGTCGAACTTCAGCGACGCGGTCATGGAGCTCGCCCTGGAGGGCGAGGAGATCCCGGTCGAGCTGCTGCAGGACGCGATCCGCAAGGGCACCCTGAACTCGGACTTCACCCCGATCTTCTGTGGTACCGCCTTCAAGAACAAGGGCGTTCAGCCCCTGCTCGACGCGGTCGTCAAGTACCTGCCGTCGCCGCTGGACATCGAGTCCATCGAGGGCACCAAGCCGAACGACCCGGACACCAAGATCTCCCGCAAGGCCTCGGACGAGGAGCCCCTCGCCGCCCTTGCGTTCAAGATCATGTCCGACCCGCACCTCGGCAAGCTCACCTTCGTCCGGATCTACTCCGGTCGCCTGGAGTCCGGCACCTCGGTGCTGAACGCCGTCAAGGGCAAGAAGGAGCGCATCGGCAAGATCTACCGCATGCACGCGAACAAGCGTGAGGAGATCGAGTCGGTGGGCGCCGGCGACATCGTCGCCGTCATGGGCCTCAAGCAGACCACCACCGGTGAGACGCTGGCCGACGAGAAGAACCCGGTCATCCTGGAGTCCATGGACTTCCCGGCCCCGGTCATCCGCGTCGCCATCGAGCCCAAGTCCAAGGGTGACCAGGAGAAGCTGGGTGTCGCCATCCAGCGTCTCGCCGAGGAGGACCCGTCCTTCCAGGTCAACACGGACGAGGAGACCGGCCAGACCATCATCGCGGGTATGGGCGAGCTGCACCTCGAGGTGCTCGTCGACCGTATGCGCCGTGAGTTCAAGGTCGAGGCCAACGTCGGCAAGCCGCAGGTCGCGTACCGCGAGACGATCCGTCAGGCCGTCGAGCGCATCGACTACACCCACAAGAAGCAGACCGGTGGTTCCGGTCAGTTCGCCAAGGTGCAGATCGCGATCGAGCCGCTCGAGCAGGCCGAGGGCTACGAGTTCGTCAACCTGGTCACCGGTGGTCGCGTTCCGCGCGAGTACATCCCGTCGGTCGACGCCGGTTGCCAGGAGGCCATGGAGTTCGGTGTGCTCGCCGGCTACCCGCTCCAGGGTGTCCGCGTGAAGCTGCTGGACGGTGCGGCGCACGACGTCGACTCCTCCGAGCTCGCGTTCAAGATCGCCGGTTCGATGGCCTTCAAGGAAGGCGCCAAGAAGGCCAAGCCGGTCCTTCTTGAGCCGATGATGGCCGTCGAGGTCACCACGCCCGAGGACTACATGGGCGACGTGATCGGCGACATCAACTCTCGCCGTGGCCAGATCCGGTCCATGGACGAGCGTCACGGTGCCCGCGTCGTCACGGCGCTGGTGCCCCTCTCCGAGATGTTCGGCTACGTCGGTGACCTGCGCAGCAAGACCTCTGGTCGCGCGAGCTACTCGATGCAGTTCGACTCGTACGCCGAGGTCCCCAAGGCCGTGGCTGAGGAGATCATCGCCAAGTCCAAGGGCGAGTGACCTCCCGATTTTCGGGATGATTCACACCCCTTAGGCTGTTAGGAGGCGACCCGGGAGGATCCGTCCGGATCCTCCCGGGACCTCCGGCCCCCCACACCCACGGGGCGGCGCGAGGTGCCCAGGGCACCCGGGCCGGGCCCGAATCAAAGACCAACTGACGTCAGCACGGCGTACAGGAACTGTCCTCAGGAGGACTCAGTGGCCAAGGCGAAGTTCGAGCGGACGAAGCCCCACGTCAACATCGGCACCATCGGTCACATCGACCACGGCAAGACCACGCTGACCGCGGCCATCACCAAGGTGCTGCACGACGCGTACCCGGACCTGAACCCCTTCACGCCGTTCGACCAGATCGACAAGGCCCCGGAGGAGCGTCAGCGCGGTATCACCATCTCGATCGCGCACGTCGAGTACCAGACCGAGGACCGGCACTACGCGCACGTCGACTGCCCGGGTCACGCTGACTACATCAAGAACATGATCACCGGTGCCGCCCAGATGGACGGCGCCATCCTGGTGGTCGCCGCCACCGACGGCCCGATGCCGCAGACCAAGGAGCACGTCCTCCTGGCCCGCCAGGTCGGCGTTCCGTACATCGTCGTCGCCCTGAACAAGGCCGACATGGTGGACGACGAGGAGATCCTGGAGCTCGTCGAGCTCGAGGTCCGCGAGCTGCTCTCCGAGTACGAGTTCCCGGGCGACGACCTGCCGGTCGTCCGCGTCTCCGCGCTCAAGGCCCTCGAGGGCGACGCCGAGTGGGGCGAGAAGCTCCTCGGCCTGATGAAGGCCGTCGACGAGAACATCCCCACCCCGGCCCGCGCCGTGGACCAGCCGTTCCTGATGCCGATCGAGGACGTCTTCACGATCACCGGTCGTGGCACCGTCGTCACCGGTCGCATCGAGCGCGGCATCCTCAAGGTCAACGAGACCGTCGACATCATCGGCATCAAGACCGAGAAGACCACCACCACGGTCACCGGCATCGAGATGTTCCGCAAGCTGCTCGACGAGGGCCAGGCCGGTGAGAACGTCGGTCTGCTGCTCCGTGGCATCAAGCGCGAGGACGTCGAGCGCGGCCAGGTCATCATCAAGCCGGGTTCGGTCACCCCGCACACCGACTTCGAGGCCCAGTCCTACATCCTGTCGAAGGACGAGGGTGGCCGTCACACCCCGTTCTTCAACAACTACCGCCCGCAGTTCTACTTCCGTACCACGGACGTGACCGGCGTCGTGACCCTCCCCGAGGGCACCGAGATGGTCATGCCGGGCGACAACACCGCCATGACCGTCGCGCTGATCCAGCCGATCGCCATGGAGGAGGGCCTCAAGTTCGCCATCCGTGAGGGTGGCCGCACCGTCGGCGCCGGCCAGGTCACCAAGATCCTCAAGTAATCGAGGCTCTGACCTGCCTGCCCCGTCAGGCTCGTCCGAAGGGCCCCACGCACCGCACGGTGCGTGGGGCCCTTCGGCGTCTGACCCGGCGCTCACCTGGGCGCACTTCCTCTCACGGGCAGCTCATGGCCGACTGTTATGGTCGGCTCACCATCCAGCCCCGCCGTCGCGGAAAGTGGGATCCAACGCATGTCTACGGCACCGCTGTTGTCGGTCGTGATGCCGATCTACAACGAGCAGGAGGCGCTCCCGCTCACCGTCGAGCGACTGCGTCCGATCCTGGACGGGCTGGGGGTCGACTACGAGGTCGTCGGCGTGGACGACGGCAGCCGGGACGCCACCCCCGTGCTGATGCAGAAGATCCGGCAGGACTGGCCGGAGTTCCGCATCGTCCGCTTCGCCCGTAACTCCGGGCACCAGGCCGCGCTCACCGCGGGCATCCACCGGGCGCTCGGCGACTACGTGGTCAGCATCGACGCGGACCTCCAGGACCCGCCGGAGAAGATCCCGGAGATGCTCGAGCTGGCCCGCGAGCAGGGCCTCGACGTGGTCTACGGCGTGCGCGGGGACCGCGGCACCGACACCGCCTTCAAGCGCCGCAGCGCGGGCGCGTACTACTGGCTGATGCGCCGGCTGGTCGGCAAGCGGATGCCCAACCAGGCCGGCGACTTCCGGCTGCTCAGCCGGGCCGCTGTGGACGCCCTCAAGCACCTGCCCGAGCACCAGCCGGTCTACCGGCTGCTGGTGCCGTGGCTCGGCTTCCCCAGCGGCGAGGTCGTCTACGTCCGCGAGGAGCGGGTGGCCGGCGGCACCCACTACCCGCTGTCCAAGATGGTGCGGCTCGCGCTGGACAGCATCACCAACTTCTCCGCCGCCCCGCTGCGGCTGGCCACCTACCTCGGCCTGGTCAGCTTCGTGGTCTGCATCGCACTGGGGATCCACGCCACCGTCGCGTACGCGCTCGGCTCGACGGTGCCCGGCTGGTCCTCGCTGTTCATCGGGATGCTCTTCCTCGGCGGGGTGCAGCTGATCTGCGTCGGGCTGCTGGGGGAGTACGTGGGCCGGATCTACTCGGCGGTGCAGAACCGCCCGACCTACTTCATCGGCTACGACTCGGCCGAGGACGCCGAGCGCGAGGCACGCGAGGCGCGCGACTCACGCGAGGCGCGCGACTCACGCGACTCACGCGAGGCGCGCGGCTCGGGCGACGAGCGGGGCCGGGGCCGGTGACGCCGACCGAGGAGCCCGCCGGGCCCACCCCCGGGGCCCGCCGCCAGCTGCCGTCCTTCCTGGTCATCGGCGTCCTCAGCACCGTCTTCTACCTGGGGCTGTTCGTCCTCGCGCGGTCGTTCACCGACCCGCAGGCGGCCAACCTGATCGCCCTGGCGGTCAGCGCGGTGGCCAACACCGCGGCCAACCGGCGCTTCACCTTCGGGGTGGTCGGCTCGCGGGGGATGGTCCGCCACCAGCTGCAGGGCGCGGTCGCCTTCCTGATCGGGCTCGGCCTCAGCTCCGGGGTGCTCGCCCTGCTCGACCGGGTGGTGCCGGACGCCTCCCGGCCGGTGGAGGTCGGCGGGCTGGTCGTCGCCAACGGGCTGGCCACGGTCGCCCGGTTCGTCCTGTTGAAGGTCTGGGTCTTCCGCGGCGGGCAGTTGGACCGCTCCGGGGCCTGACCAGCGGATCCGCTCCACCGCCGATCCTCGGACGGTCCCGGGCCGACGGGCCGTGTGCGCGCCCGCTGGTTCGCAGGCGGCCGACAGGGCCCCTGGGAGGTCTGGACCAATGTGGCCCTCGCTATGCTGGGCGACTGCAGCCTGCCCGCAGACGGTGGCGGAAGTCCGGACCCGGTAGGGGGGAGACGGGCGGCAGGGACATGACCGGAAGGGCACGGCACCGTGTCGACCATACAGAGCTCACCCGACAGCGAGACCGGGCACAGAACCGTGCCGCCGGGACCGCCGTCCTCGCCCGCCGACGGCAGACGGCCGCGGCGCAACCCGCTCGTCCTGGCAGGCGGGCTCGCCCTGTCCTGGCTGGTGCCGGCCGGCCTGGTCGCGCTGCACCTGGGCGTCGTGCTGCTGCCGCTGCTGCTGCTCGCGGTCGCCGCCGTGATCAGGGTCGGCGGTGTGCTGCTCGACCGGCTGTTCGTCGCCGGGCTGATCCTGGCCGGCTCGGTGCTGACCTTCGGCCTGGTCTTCTCGCTCTGGCCCTGGGGCCTGTCGCCGACGGCCACCACCGGTGTGCTGTTCAGCGTGCTGACCACGGCCGCCTGGGCGGCCAGGCGCGCCCCCCGGCTGCCGCTGCGCTTCCGCTGGTCGGACCTGCTGGTGGTGGGCACCTTCGCCGGGATGTGGCACTACCTGTTCCACCCGGTCGCCGGCGCGTCGGCCGCGGAGCGGGTCGCCTTCTTCGCCACGGCGGAGGACCGGCTCTCGCACTTCTCCTTCTTCTCCAGCATCCAGGGCGTCGGGGGCTTCGCCTTCCTCCACCAGGAAGCCGCCAGGTCCTACCTGATCCCGCCGTCCGAGGTGACCTACCCGCAGGGCTCGCACTTCCTGCTGGCCTGGATCGACGGGCTGGTCCACTCCGCCGCCGACCCCGGCGACATGGTCCACACCATGAACCGGTACTTCCTGTACCTGCTGGTGGCGTACGCGCTGTTCTGCACCGCGCTGGTCTGGGCGGCCCGCTGGATCGGCGGGCCGCGGCTGCGCGGCTGGCGGGCGGCGGCGGTCTGCGCGACCGTCGGCGCGATCATGTTCGCCACCAACTACCTGGACCTGCTGGTCCACGGCTTCGACTCGACCTTCATCGGCCTGCTGCTGATCGCGCTCGCGCTCGCGGTGCTGATCCGGCCGGCGATGGGCCGCACCGAGTTCGTGCTGGTGGCCTCCGCCGGGCTGATCTCCGTCACCTACACGTACAACATCTACGGCGCGTTCGTCGGCGTGGCGCTGCTGGGCGCGCTGGTGGTGCACCGGCGCAGGTTCGCCGGGCGCTGGTGGTGGGTCCTCGGCGCGCTGGCGTGCGCGCTGGGCGTGGCCGCGCTGCCGAGCGTCCTCTCGGTGATGGGCGACCTGGACGTCGCCAGCGCCTCGAACATGAGCGGCCCGAGCGTCAGCGCCGACCGCTCGATCCTCATCGGCGGCGGGCTGCTCGGGCTGCTGGCGGCGGCCATGCCGCGCAACCGCCGCACCGCCACCGGCCAGGCGCATCTGGCGGTGCTGCTCGGCACGGGCGGCCTGCTCAGCGCCTTCGCGGTCTACCAGCTGCAGACCATCGACAAGTACTCGTACTACTTCCACAAGATGACGGCCGTGGGCGTCGTGGTCGCCCTGCTGTCGATCGGCGCGGTCGGGGCGGTCCTCCAGACGCCGCACCGGGGCACCGGCAACGCGCTGAGCCGGCGCCTGGGCGAGCTGGCGCTCTCCGGGCTGACCGTCGCCGCCGCGCTGAGCCTCTTCGCCAACGTGCAGTGGGGCTTCCTGGCCACCAAGGAGGCCCCGTCCGCGTGGTCCAACAACCCGCTGGTGGTCTGGAGCCGCGGCGAGGCCGAGACCGACATGGGCCCCAAGGGCATGGACGGGCTGAGGGTCCTGCACGGCGACAAGCCGGTGATCGCGCTGGTCTCCAACGACGACGTCAAGAACCTCAAGGCCACCTGGCTCGCCTCGCTGATGAACCGGCGCGGCGGTGACATGAAGGCGCTGTACGACATCCACTGGGTGGGCATCGGCGGTCCGCAGGTGAAGGAGGAGGACTACCAGCGCTCCCTCGGCCGGTTGAAGGGCGCCATCGAGAAGCTCCCCGCCCCGCACCCGACGCCGACCATCCTGACCGCCGACCGGTCGGTCGGGGAGCGGATCAAGCGGGACCTCGCCAAGAACGGCGTGACGGTCGACGTCGTGAGCGATCAGGGGATCCTCTGGACCCAGCCGTGGGGGCGTACATTCCCCGGGACCGTCTGAGATGACGTCCGAGGGAACGCCCGTGCGCACCGAGCAGTCACGGCCACCCGCTACTATTCACAGCAATCGCACGGCTTGGCCGGCCTCGTGCGGAGGTGTGCGGCACGGCCGGCCGGTGAATTCGGTGGTCATGTGATGAAGAACCCGATCGCCAAGCTGCTTGGGGCGCTTCCCCCGGGGGCGCGGCTCGTGGTCGGTGGCACGGTCGTGCTGGGAGCGTCGGCGTACGTCTACATGGCGCTCGTGGGCTACAGCCTGAGCGCCGTGGGCAAGGCCAATGTCACCATGCTCTGGACCATCGTGATGTCCGTGGGCTGGGGACTCTTCCAACCGGTCGAACTCGAACTGACCCGGCTGGTGGCCGCCCGCAAGGTGGCCGGGCACGGGGCGTTGCCCGCGGTGCGCCGGATGCTGCTCCTCGCGATGGCGCTGCTGGCCGCGGTGTGCGCGCTGCTGGCCGGGGCCGCCGGCCCGGTCGCCGACCTGCTGTTCAGCGGCGACAGGGCACTGGTGGTCGCCCTGGCCGGCGGCCTGGCCGGTCTCGCGGTGAGCTCGGTGGCCCGCGGTGCCCTGGCCGGCCTCGGGCTGTTCGGCCCGTACGGCACCCAGCTGGCGGTCGACGGCGGGCTGCGGATCGGCCTGGCCGCCGTGGCCGCGGCGGTCGGCCTGCACTCGGCGCTGGCCTTCGGCCTGATCCTCTTCGTCTCCCCGCTGGCCGCCTCGCTGATCGGCCTGCGCGGCACCCTCGCGGACCGCACCCCCGGCCCGGAGGTGCCCTGGAAGCAGCTGACCAGCGGCCTCGGCCTGCTGATCGCCTCGGTGATGCTCAGCCAGCTGGTGGTCAACGCGACCGTGGTCTGCGTGCGCCTGCTCTCGCCGAAGCACTCCGAGGCCTCCGACGCACTGGTCTTCGCGATCGGCCAGGCCGTGGTGATGGCCCGGGCGCCGCTGTTCGCCTACAGCGCCCTGCAGGCCTCGATGGTCTCCGCGCTCTCCGGCGCCGCCGCGGCCGGCGACCACGCCGAGTTCCGCAAGGTGCTGACCCGCACCACCGCGATCGTCGCCGCGATGTGCATCGGCGGTGGCCTGCCGGTGATCGTGCTCGGCTCGAAGCTCAACCCGCTGCTGTTCAACGCCAAGGACGTGCTCGGCCCGCTGGACTTCGTCTGGCTGGTCTTCGGAACGCTCTGCTACGTGCTCGCGACGGTCTTCGGCCAGGCGCTGATGTCGAGCGCCCAGCACCGTCGTCAGCTGGTGGGCTGGACCGCCGGTTCCGTAGCATTGGTGGCTGTCGCGCTCGCACCGGGCGACGTGGGTCTCCGGGCGGAGCTCGCGTACCTGGCGGGCTCACTGGTCAGTGCCGTTCTGATGTTGTGGTCGCTGTACCGCGCCTTCCCCTCCCGCCCCGCCGCCGTGTCGGCAGACCGGTCCGCGGCAGAGCCGCTGCGGACCTCCTGAGGTGGGCCCAGACACCATGACCAGCACCGATAGACAGACCCGAGGCACGGGCCGCCGTGCCGTTCGCCAAGCATGGAGCACCTGTGTCCGAGTATGACAACGTCTGGCTGGTGATCCCGGCCTACAACGAAGGCCAGGTGATCGCCGACGTCGTGGAGGGGGCACGCAAGACCTTCCCGAACATCGTGGTGATCGACGACGGCTGCACCGACGACACGGCCGAGCACGTCATGACGACCGGCGCCCACCTGGTGCGGCACCCGGTCAACCTGGGGCAGGGCGCCGCGCTCCAGACCGGTCTCAAGTACGCGCTCGCCCAGGAGGGCGCCGAGTACTTCGCGACCTTCGACGCGGACGGCCAGCACCAGACCGGCGACGTCGAGAAGATGGTGGCGCTGCTGCGCGAGGGCGAGGCCGACATCGTCCTCGGCTCCCGCTTCATCGAGCAGACCGGCCAGGTGCCGTGGATCAAGCGGGTGGTGCTCCGCACCGCCGCCGCGGTCAGCCCGACCGCCCGCAAGCTCAAGCTCACGGACGCCCACAACGGGCTGCGGGTGATGAACCGCGAGGCCGCCAGCCGGATCAAGATCACCATGAACGGCATGGCGCACGCGTCGGAGATCGTCTCCTTCCTCGCCGGCTCGGACCTGCGGGTCGCCGAGGTTCCGGTGGACATCCTGTACACCGACTACTCGCGCGCCAAGGGCCAGTCCCTGATCAACGGCGTGAACATCCTCTTTGACATCTCGCTGCGGGAGCGTAACGGCCGATGAACCACCTCTGGATCCAGCTCATCCTGGTCGTGGCCGCGGTGGCCATGGCGCTCGTCTTCGTCTGGCGTTGGGACAAGGCGAACACCCGGGCGTGGAAGCGCATCGCCTTCACGCTCTTCGTGATCGTCAACGTGGTCGCGATCCTGTGGCCGACCGGCGTGACCAAGCTGGCCACCGCCCTGGGCGTCGGCCGCGGCACCGACCTGGTGCTCTACCTGATGGTCATCGCCATGGGCTTCCTGACCCTCAACACCTACCTGCGCTTCCGCTCGCTGGAGAAGAAGATCACCGACCTGGCCCGGACCGTGGCCATCACGGAGGGCGTCCGGCACAACAACGACCGGCTCAACGCCCCGGTCGGCTCCGAGCGCTGATCCCGGGCGTTCGGACGGCGCGGCGAACACCAGTGGCGGGGGGGGGGGGGGGGGGGGGGGGGGGGGGGGGGGACCCCCCCCCCCCCCCCCCCCCCCACTCCCGTTGTTCTCCGTGCGTCGAGGTCCGGTCAGCCTCAGTTGAAGACCAGGACGTCGGTGCGCATCGGGATGGAGCTGTTCCAGCCGATGTTGATCTTGAAGGTCACGATCCCGTTGCCGGGGGCGATGCTCGACACCTGGAAGGCGGCGGCGCCGACGAAGCGGTTCCCGTTGGAGTCGATCTCGGAGGCGGTGATGACGACGGTGGAGTCGATCCCGATGACGTTCCAGGGGATCTGCAGGTTGAACGTCCCGTGCGAGGGGGTCCAGGTCCACCAGCCGCGCCACACGGCGCCGACGTTGCCGCCGATCGCGGCGAGCTCCTGTCCGGGGCTGGTGGGCTGCGAGTGGCCCGCGATCTGCGGGATCTCGGAGGCGGAGGATTCGGCTGCGCTCATGGCGTCACTCCTTGCGCCGGGAGAGCCCCATGAGCTCTCCGGATGCTTCGAGTGTCGGTCAGTGTGCGGAGCGTTCGCAATCACTCGTACGAGTGAACTCCCTTGCGCCATAGGCGATTTGGCGTTCAGTTCGGCCAGGGATCATTGGCAGGTGTCGGGTTGTTGGGGGGCGCCGACTGCTACCAAGGGCCCCATCCAACACCTCGTCCCAACCTGGGGGGTGGCTAGTCGATCTCCTCGGCTGCCAGGAGGAGATCTGCCCGGAGCTTCTTGAAGTGTGGGTTGCGAAGGACTCCGGAGTCGTGGTCCTGGAGGTGGTCGATCATATCGAGACCAGCGGCTGCCAGTGCTCTCCTGAACTCCCCAGGTGTCGCCCGGATGGCTCCGTCCTCGAAGTCGCAGGTCATTTCGACGATGCTGCCGGTCCTCGTGAGGAAGATATATCCCTCCCCCTCGGGGAAATAGTACTCAGACTTTCCTGACCGGCGTGCCTCTGCGATGCAGAGGAGCATGACCCTGGTGAAGTCGAAAAGGGAGACACCCGGCATCTCGAAGGTGATTCCGTCTCCGTGGATCTCGATGTCACCGAGTGGCCGGTGGTGCGTCAGTTCGGTCAGGCCGACCTGCTGGACCGGGGACTTTGATTTCCTGAAAGGATTGCCTTTCGTGGAGATTCTCATCGACACGGTCATTCGCTGTTCTCCTGAGGCTGGATTTTTTCGTATCGAAGGAGGGGGTGCGAGGCAGAAGAAGTCCGCCTCGCACCCCCGGTGCTTTTCTAGAACGGGTAGGCCGTTACCACCTTACCTCTGACGACGACCACTCGGACTCGCTTTTTCTTCGAAACCCTTCCCTTGAGATTCCTTTGCACTCCGACCTGGCGGTCATACGTCTTCTCGTACGTGTGGCCTGCCCGGCCAAGGGTCGAGCGTGCCCGTGTGCCCGTGCGGATGGTGTCGGCAATGAGACCGCGGACCTCTTCGCGATCGCCGATGAACTTGCTGCGGAGCTTCTGGGTCGCCTTCGATATGTGTCCGGTGTAGATGTGGTTCGACCACACCTTTCGCGGGATCGGGCAGGTGGCGTTGTGTACGACGATATTATTTGCGCCGTCGGACACGACGTAGGTGTGAATATCGCCGACGTTGAGGTTGAAAACGAGTTGCGAAGGCAGCTCGCCCTCGTCGACCACGGACGTGACGGTCGGACCGGTTCCGTCGGGCGACAGCAGACGGTCACCCGGCTTCAATCCGATGGCGTCGACCCATCCCCGTCCCTCGACCCAGAACGGGTGGTAGGACGTCGCGCGGATGCCCGAGGTGGTGGGTTCCTGATCGGTCCTGATGTCGACCATGTGCTTGGTCGTGTTCGCGACCAGTACGCCGAGCACCGGTTGGGCCGTCGTCGTGCCCGACTCCGGGTCGACGGCGGCAACGTAGTCGCCGGCGTTCACCTGGGCGATCGGCACCTGGGTGCCGTCGGCCATCAGGACCAGGGTGTCCGGATCGAAGGAGTTGCAGGTGGCCCTGCTCAGCATCCTGGAGGCGCCGGCCGCCCTACCGGCCTTCGCCGCTACCCTGGTCGATCTGGCAGCTGCTGCGACGGACTTGACGACCGGGCCGGCCCCGACGGTGGCGGCGACCGCGGTGACGGCCATTTCGGCGGCCTTCTCCCAGTTGCCGGTGGCGGCGTACGAGACCGCCGAGACGGTGGCTGCGACGGCGCCGATGGGGCCGGGGATGTAGGACGCCACCTCAGCGACCTTGGCGACGACCTCGACCGTCTTCTTGAGCCACTTGGGCATGCCCCAGTTGCCGTCGAGGTCCGTGCAGTTGATCGGGTCGCCGGTGCAGTAGTCGTACGGACTGGCGTTGCCGCCGGGGATCGGGTCGACCTGGAGGAAGCGTCCGACGGACGGGCTGTACAGGCGGGCACCCATGAGGATGTCGCCGTCCAGGGCCTCCGCGGAGCGCTCCTTGCCGCCGAGCCAGCCGTACCGGACGGTCGCCTGACCGTCCTGGGGGATGCCGAACTCGTCGAAGTCCAGCACCACCGGTTTGGTGAGTGCGGTGTCCGTGGTGACGACCACCGAGCCGAACAGGTTCGCCAACTGGAGCTGGACGTCGCCGGTCTTGCTGGTGGTGGCGACCAGGCTGCCGTCCAGGCCCGAGACGTTGCGGGTCAGGGTGCCGAGCGTGGTGTCCTCGACGGTCCACCGGACCTGGTCGGAGTCGTCACCGTAGTGGTTCAGCTTCGACGTGGCATTGGCCCAGGTCCCGTCGGCCTGCTTCTTGCTGGTGGTGAACGCGGTCAGGCGGTGGGCGGCGTCAACGGCCCACTCCTGCTTGGTGTCTCCCTTCTCCTGGGCGGCGACGCGGTCGTTGGCCCAGTAGGTGTTGGTGGCGCCGGTGGCGGTCTGCACCGTGCGCCCGAAGGCGTCGTAGGTGAAGCCCGGATCGATGAGCCGGTCGGCGCTGTCGTAGGTGTGGTTCTCCGCCGTGGCGCCGTCCGTGCGGCACTCGCCGGTCGCTCCGTGCGGGGAGGTCTGCTTGGAGAGGCGGTTGGAGTGCGAGTCGAAGGCGTACTGACGGGTGACGCAGCCGGCGGCGACCGTGGTCTGCTCGGCCTTCACCAGCCGGCCGAGCCGGTCGTACTGGTAGGAGCGGGTGGCGGTGGAGCTGGTGTCCTTGGCCACCTGGCCCTGGGTGGAGATGTCGGTGGTCTGGGCCCAGATCACCGTGTTGTCGGAACTGCGGGTGTAGCTGCGGCTGGTGGCCTCACCGACCGCGTTGAAGGTGTCCTTGCGGACGATCCCGCCCGGGTACGTCTGCTCGACCAACTGGCCGTCCGGGCCGTACTTCGCGGTGAACTCGCCGGCGACGCTGTCGTTCACCGAGGTGACCAGCCCGCGCGGCTCCTTCGCCCGGTCGTAGGCGTAGGTGGTGGATCCGGTCGGGTCGCTCACCTTCGCCGGCTTGCCGTAGCGGTCGAACTCCGTGGTGGTGGTGGCGCCGTCGGCGTCCGTGTAGGAGATCAGTCGGCCGAGGGAGTCCATGACCCTGGTGAGGGTCTTGCCGCCGGCGGTGGTCCGCACCGCTTCGCCGGTCGCCGGGTCGTACTCGACGGTGACCTTGGGCAGTGGCTTGCCCTCGTCCGAGGTGATCTCGGTCGAGACGACGCGGTCCAGTTCGTTGTAGACGGTGACGGTCTTGCGGGACTTGCCCGCGTTGGTCTCGGTCGTCTCCTCCGGCGCGTTGAAGGGCGAGTAGCGGGTGATCCGCTTCACGGGGAGGGTGGTGGGCATCCGGCTCGCGTCCGCGCCGGTGACCGCACCGCCCGGCGTCGTGACGCACGGGAGGCCCGCCCACTCGGGCCGACCGGCGCAGGCGGCGTCGTCCGGGTTGGCACCGGCGGTGTAGAAGACCGACTTGACGGTACCGGCGTCGGTGCCCGTGGAACCCGGCTTGCGGGACTCCAGCGCCCGGCCCGAGGCGTCGTACTTGACGGTCGCGGTCAGCTTGGCACCGAGGGCATCAGTGGTGACCGAGGTCGCCTTCTTCAGCTTCCACCCGGGCGTGCCGCCGATCGGCGTGTCGTAGCCGTGCTTGGAGACGCGCAGCTCGACGTCGTCGGCGTAGCCGTCGATGCGGGCCCCGTCGGTGGCGGTGGTGACCAGGTGGTAGGCCTGGCCGTCGGGCTTCCCTTCGTCGTAGGTGCTGGTGTTGTGGTCCCGCGCGACGACCGAGGTACCGGCCGGGAGGGTCGGGTTGACGGTCGTCTTGGTGAGCGTGACGGTGTCGATGCCGGTGTGGAAGCGCTCGCCGCCACTGGCGGTGTTGGTGTCGACCAGGGTGAGCTTGAGCTCGTGGTCGCCACGGGACAGCTGGACCTCGTCGCCGACGGTGTACGGGGCGATCACGCCGCCGGCGCTGTAGGTGTCGATCGGCCGGCCGACGGGCCGGCCGTCGATCGCCCACTGGATGACGCCGTGGTCGCTGGCCTTGGTGAGCTGGCCGGAGAGGACGTACTTGCCCTCTTCGGGGACGCTGACCCGCATGGTGTCGAACGCGCCCGCCGCGGTGCCGCGGACGCTCAGGTGGGCGCCGCCGGACCAGGTGAGACCGCAGCAGTCGTTGTCGACCTGGACCTTGGCGTTGGTACCCAGCTGCGGCAGCTTCTCGGCCTCGTAGGTCACGGCGACCGGGGAGGTCTGGCCCTTGACCTCCTCGGCGAGCGAGGCGCGGTAGGCCGGGCCCAGCGTGTCGACGACGTCGATGCCGTCGGCCGAGTACGTCGTCCGGGAGTCCAGCTGACGGGCCCGCGAGGCGGAGTCCTTCGGCAGGTTCAGCTCGGCGGCGAACTTGTCGGCGTCGGGGTGCTTGTCGAGCGCGATCGAGCGGTTGGTCGCCGAGAGGGAGCGCACGACGTGGCCGTAGCGGTCGTACTCGGAGGTGCTGATGTCACCGCCGTCGGTGATGGACGGCTCAGCGGTGTTGACCTCGTTGCCGGAGGCGTTGAGGTAGTGGACGGTGGCCGGCCTGTAGCCGTCCGGGCCGGGCTTGGCGGCCGTGGCGGTGTTGACGGCGGGGACGTCCTCCGGTCCGAACACCGCGGTGGCGTCCGTCGGCGCGTCGGTCTGCGCCCACTTGAGGGCGTCGTCGCCGGAGAGGTCGTACGGTCCGCCCGTGGCACGGGTCAGCGGCACCTCGTACACGACGTTGGTCGCGTTCTCGCCGATGACCTGGTCCTTGCTGCCCGGCGCGAGGGTGTTGCGCCGGACCTTCAGCAGTCGGCCCGGGTCCTGGTCGGACGCGGCCTTGCCGTAGTCGAGGCTCCACGGCTGCTCGCCGGCGGCAGCGATCCGGGTGACCCGGCCGGTGTCGTCGTAGCCGTAGGAGATCTTCAGCGGGTCGGCCGGGCGCGGGTCCCAGACCTGCGACAGGCGGCCGCGGTCGTCGTACGCGTAGTGCGCGACCTCGACGGCCTCCTGCTTGGAGGTGGCCGGGTTCCACGACCAGACCTTGACGCCCCGGACGCGGTCCAGGTAGTCACCCGGGGTCGCGGCGGTGGCGGTGGTCACCTTGGCGTAGTCGTACTCCATCACCTCGCAGCCGCGCGGCAGCGGGTCGACGGTGCAGCCGTTGACGTCGTCGACGCCCGGCTCGACGGCCGGGATGACGCGCTTGACCAGCGAGCGGCCGTCGGTGGTGTCGTACTGGTAGCGGGTGGTCGAGGCCGCATCGGGCCCCGTCTCGCTGACCACCTGGTAGATGCTGGATCCGGCCTGGCGGGCGAAGACGGTCTTGGAGCCGTCCAGCTCGGTCAGTTCGTAGGTGGTGCCGGCGGTCTGGATGTCCCAGATCTGGTTGGGGCCTGCCCAGCAGACCCAGATCGAGGCGCCCTTGTCGGCGTCCAGGCACTGGCCCGAGTGGCGGTTGGTCACGGTGTTGTTCGGCCGGACCTCCCACTGCTGGTTGTCACCGCCGTTGCAGGTCCACAGGGTGAGCGGGGTGCCGTTGGCGGACTGGCCCCACGGGTTGTCCAGGCAGTAGCCCAGCAGCCGCAGGGTGAGGTCGTCGCCGCGGGTCCACTGCTGGTTGGCGGCGCCGGTGCACGGGGCGGGCTGCAGCCGCGCGCCGGTGCCGGCGGCGCCGTTCGGCACCTCCAGGCACTGGCCCGAGGCGGACAGTACGATCGCGCCGGACTTGGCCGGGACGGCCTTGAGGGCCAGGGCCTCGGCACCGGGCTCGGGGAAGAACGTTCCGTCGTTGCCCTTGGCGAAGGTCAGCGAGGTGTCGTCGTTGCCCTTGATCTCGACCAGGTCGGACTGCGGGAAGGAGAGCGAGCGGTAGTCACCGCCGGTGCCGGCGTCCGGGCCGCCGGCCCACTGGGGGCCGAAGGGGGCGACGAGCTCCTTGAGCGAGAGGTCGTCGAAGAAGACCTCCTTGCCGCTGCCGGCGGCGTTGCCGTTGTAGAGGCGGAACCAGGCCTCGGTGGCGTCGGCCGGGACGGCCATGTCGACGGTCAGCTGCTGCCAGCCGTCGGTGAACGAGGCCTTCGGCGAGGCGGTCTCGCCGTAGCCGGCCGGGGTGCGGTAGACGCCGACCATCCGCAGGCCGCGGTTGGCCAGCGGGTTGTCCAGGCCGGTGGCGCCGGGGACGTAGATCCAGCCGGTGAGCCGGTAGGTGCGGCCGGGCTTCATGCCCTGGCCCATGGTGTACTCGGGGCCGACCGCGGCGAAGGAGTCCCAGCCGGAGGCGGCCGGGACGATCCGCAGCGAGTCGGTCGAGCTGTCGTGGCCGCGTGCCGTGGAGCGCGAGACGTCGGCCTGACCGGGGGTGAAGCCCGCGGTGTCGGTGCCGATCTGACGCTGGTTGAGCGTCAGCCGCTCGCCCTGGGGCTGCCAGCCGCGGGCGAGGTCGCGGGAGGAGGTGGTGCGCTTGACCGACATGCCGAACTCGTCGGCGTCGGTGACATCGGTGGAGTAGTCACCGGTGAGCAGGTTGACCGAGCCGGGGCCGATGGTGTCGGTGGCCGCGCCGTCGGCGTTGCGGTCGACCGTCATGGTGTTCCAGACGGTGGTGTAGCCGTTGCCGGAGCCGTCCTCGGGGAACAGCACGGCGCGGACCTGGACGACGCCGCCGACCTGGCCGAGGGTGTCGAGCACGTTCCAGTTGGCGTGCGGGCCGAGGTCCGCGAGCCGTGGCTTGTCCTCGGTGACCGGGGAGTTGTCGGCCTTGGTGAGGTTGGCGCGCGGGACGTTGTACTCGGTGGCTCCGGGGCCGCGGCGGTACTGGTAGACCACCCGCTTGAACTGGGTCTGGGCGTCCACCGAGAGCTTGACGCGCTTGGCGGTCTGGGTGCCGTTGACCGGCGAGCTCATGCCCGCCTGGCCGACCTGGAACACGTACGTCGCGGGCGGGGAGAGGTTCCCCGCACGGTCCTTGGACTGCACCGACAGGACACGGCGGCCCTCGGTGGTCGGCGTGATCGAGGTGGTCAGGGCGCCGGTCGCGGTGACCGTCACCGGGGTGCCGCCGTCCAGGGTGTAGACGTAGGCCGCGGTGTCGTCGGTGCCCGGGGCGGGCGAGAAGGTGAACGAGCCGGGCTGGTTGGCGGTGCCGTGCCAGAGGCCGTCGGACGGGTAGTCGGCCGAACTCACGAACGGCGTTCCGGGCTTGACGGTGTCGGCGATGACGTTGGTGCCGACCCATCCGGACCGGGACTTGCCGTCGTCGAGCATGGCCCAGATCGAGTACTGCACGCCCTCGTCGAGCTTGGCGATGCCGTAGTCGGAGGGACGGACCGTCGCGATCGCGCCGTTCGGGGTGTCCCGGACGATGCTGCCGAGGAAGGTGCCGCCGCGCCACAGGTCCAGGTAGACCTTGAGCGGGTCGCCGTCGGGGTCGGCCGCCTGCACCTGGAAGCGCGGGTTCGGGTCCGAGGTGTAGCGCGGGTTGCCCTGCTGGGAGGGGAGCACCTCGACGGTCGCCGGGGTGGCCGGGACGGTGTTGTAGGTGATCGAGATGTACGGCGGCCAGTAGCCCTCGGCGGAGCTGAACCGCTTCCAGGACAGGCTGCTGGACTCGTCGGCGGCCTTCAGGGCGAAGGCGTAGTCGTTGTAGCCGTACCCGGCGAAGTTCCGGATCATCTCGGTGACGTCGGCCCTGGCCCAGAACGAGCCGTCCGGGGCGTAGCAGTCGTGGCTGTCACCGTCGTTCGACACGTCCCAGGTGTCGTTCGAGGTGGCCCACTTGCGGTCCAGCGCGGGCTGGTTGCCCCAGCGGGTCCACCAGGCGGCGCCGGGGGCGTTCCAGACCTCCCACTGCTTCGGGGTGCAGGACGAGGAGTGGTAGTTGGCGACGTTGAGGGTGGCGCCCAGGATCTGCTTGCCGTTGAACGGGCCGCCCGGGATGGTCAGGAACGACCGGGCCACGGTCTTGCCGTCGTAGCTGCCCAGCTTGAGGTCCGTCGACGCGGAGGCGTCGATGTTCTCGTTGGTCTGGACGTAGGTGTCGAAGGTCGTGCCGACGTCCACCACCGGGTCGATGGTGACCGGGAACCGGGTCTTCTGGTCCGCGAGGAAGCCAGCGTCCGGGGTGAACACCAGCTCGGTGTCGGCGCCCTGGCCGCGCAGCTCCATCGTGACCGGGCCGCGGTTCAGGTGCTCCTGCGAGGCCTGGTCGACGGTGGCGTCCCACATCACGGGGGCCGGGATGCGGACGACGGCCTTGCCGTTCGCCTTGTCGAGCAGCTGGATCGAACCGTCCTGCTGCGGGGCGACGGTGAGGCCGGTGGTGTCGAGCGGGATCGTCACGGTGCCGGTCTGGGCGACGGCGGCACGGTCCTTGACGATCAGGAACTGCTCGAAGCCGGTCCGGGTGGCCTCCAGGACCAGGTCGACGCCGGGGCGGGCGTCGACGTAGGTGGCCTTGTTGCCTTCCAGCTTGGGCTTGGGCAGCTTGCCGAGCCAGCCGAACTTGACCTGCTGCTCACCGGAGCCGATCTTGACCAGCTCGCGCTCGGCGGGCTTGGGATCGGCGGGCTTGGCGTCGGTGGGCTTGGGGGCTGCGGGCTGCTGGTCGGCCGGCTTCGGGTCGGCGGCCGGGGCCGCTGCGGCGCGGGCGCCGTTGCGGGAGGCCCGGGACGGTTCGGCGGAGGCCGAACCCGACGGGGAGGCCGACGGGGAGGCCGGGGTGGAAGCCGAACCGGAGGCGGACGGGGCAGCCGACGGCGAGGCGGTCGACGAAGCGGAGCTGCGCGCTGACGGCGTGCCAGCGGGCGTCGTCGGCGGCGCCGCGCTGGGGGCCGCCGTCGGAACCGCTGCCGGAGCAGCGCTCGGAGCAGCACTCGCCGCCGCGGCGCTCGGCAGGCTGTCGCCCACCGTCACCCCGGCGTCGCCGCCCTCGAAGACCACCCCGCCCGGGTGCGCCTTCGGCGCGACCTTGCCGTCCGTCGTCTGCACCAGCGTGGTGTCGACGGGCACCCAGGCCTCGCCGACCTTCATCCGGATTGGCCCGGTGGACCGGTCGGAGGTCAGGGTGCCGTCGGGGTTCGCCCACAGGGTGGTGAACTCCGTTCGGGCACCGGTGACTTCGATGCGCCGCTTCTGCAGTCGGGCGGTCAGCAGGGCCGACGCCTCGTCGGGCGCCTCGGTGGCCGGTGCGACCGGGGGTGCGGGTGGCGTGGGCGCGGCGACGGCGGGGGTCGCCGTGAGCGCGTCCACCGCCACGCCGGTCTGCACCAGCAGACCGAGCGTCAGGAGCGCGGCTATTCGCCGCGTCCTGCGCGTGGAGAAGGCCCCGCCCGTGGAACCGGACGAGGCCAGAGACCGTCGTGACATCAAGACTCTCTCAAGAGATTGCCATTGTTGATAAAGGCTTCTTTGAAGCCGAACGACAATCTCTCATTCCCGGCAGGGGCCCCATGACCAGCCGGGATGAAGATTTTGCAACGAATCGTCTATGCGTGGTGTTGATTAATGGCGATTTGCCGAGAAAGGGGGGGATTGTCTGACCGATTGTCAGGCATACCAGGGTGGGTCAGCGATTGTTCTTTGCTGGTACTTTCCCCGGGTATTGCCTTGTCTGCGCGGCTTCCGGTCAGGCCGGCTCGTAGGTCGTGCGCCGGACCAGGGCTCGGGCCTGAGCGCCGTCCATGGGGTGGGCGAAGAGGTAGCCCTGGCCGAGTGGGCAGCCCATGGCGGCGAGCAGGTCGCGCTGGTCGGGGTGTTCGATGCCCTCGGCGATGACCTGGACGCCGAGGGTGTCGGCGATCCGGGTGATGCCCTCGACCAGGGCGTACTGCTGGGGGGAGAGGCCGAGTCCGTCGATGAAGGACTTGTCGATCTTCAGCAGGGAGATCGGGAACTCCCGCAGGTAGGACAGTGAGGAGTAGCCGGTGCCGAAGTCGTCGATGGCGAGGCCGATGCCGAGGTCGCCGAGGGTGGCCATGTCGGCGCGCAGCCGGTCGTCGCGGCGCATCAGGACGGATTCGGTGAGTTCCAGGACGAGGGTGCGCGGGTCGATGCCGGAGGTGTCCAGGGCGTGCCGGACCACGTCGACGAAGCCGGCGTCGCGGAACTGGCGGGCGGAGACGTTGACGTTGACGCGCAGCGGGGGGCGGCCGGTGGCGGTGCGGGGGGCGGAGCTGGCGGCGTGCCAGGCGGCGGCCTCCTCGGCGGCGCGTTCGAGGACCCAGGCGCCGAGCGGGACGATCTGGCCGCTCTCCTCGGCGAGGGCGATGAACTCGTCGGGCAGCACCATGCCGCGCTGGTCGTGCGGCCAGCGGACGAGGGCTTCGAAGGCCACCAGATCGCCCGTGCGCAGGTCGACGATCGGCTGGTAGTAGAGCTGGAAGGCCGATTCGGCGATGGCGGAGTCCAGGTTCTCGTTCATCTCGTGCCGCTCCACCATCCCGGTCTGCAGGGCGGGCCGGTAGTGGCACCACTGGCGGCGGCCGGCCGCCTTCGCCGAGTAGAGCGCGAGGTCGGCGTGGGCCAGCAGCTCGGCGGAGTCCACGCTGTCGTCGGTGGTGGACACCCCGATGCTGGCGCTGACCCGGACGGCGCCGGCGCTGAGCTTGAACGGTTCGGTGAACACCGCGAGCACGGAGGCCGCGATCTTGTCCACGTCGGTCGGGCGGAGCGCGTCCTCGACCAGGACGGCGAACTCGTCGCCGCCGAGCCGGGCCGCGGTGTCGGAACTGCGCAGCGCGGTGGAGATCCGCAGCGAGACGGCGACCAGCAGTTCGTCGCCGACCGCGTGGCCCTGGGTGTCGTTGACCACCTTGAAGTCGTCCAGGTCGATGAACAGCACCCCGGTGACGGCGCCGCTGCGCTCGCCGCGGGAGAGCGCGTGGCCGACCCGGTCCTGGAACAGCACCCGGTTGGCGAGGCCGGTCAGCGAGTCGTGGAAGGCCCGGTGGGTCAGCTCGCGCTCCATCTGGCGCTGCTCGGTGACGTCGCGCAGGGTGAGCACCAGGCCGCCGACGGTCGGGTCGTCGCGCAGGTCGGTGTAGCGGACCTCGGCCTCGATCGGGGTGCGGTCCTGGCGCAGCAGCCGCCAGTGCTCGCGCGGCTGGTCGCCGCGGGGCGGCTCGGCGGAGCCGCGCATCCGGGCCAGCGCGCCGCCGACCTCCCGGCTGTCCTCGGGCGGGACGAGGTCGGTCAGCCGGGTGCCGTTCAGGTCGGGGTGGCCCAGGACGCGCTCCGCGGAGGAGGAGGCGTAGCGGATGCCGTCGTCGGCGTCCAGGATCAGGATGACGTCGCTGGCGTTCTGCACGAGGGTGCGGAAGTACAGCTCGCTGTTGCGGCGGGTGACCTCCTGGCTCAGCACCACGCGTTCCACGGCCAGCGCGGCCTGGGCGGCGAGGATCTCCAGCGAGCCCCAGAGACTGGTCAGTTCCTGCTCGGTGCCGGTGACGACCAGGGCGCCGATGAGCGGGTCGCCGGAGGGGCGCTCGGCCAGCATCAGCGGGCTGACCAGGGCGGCGGGCATGCTGCCGAGGCGGGCGGGGAGCTCGTCGGAGCCGACGGGCAGCAGGCGGGTCTCGCGGTGGGCGGCGAGGCGGGCGAGGGCTTCGCCGTGGTCGTGCTGGTCGTGCGCATCGTGCTGGTCGGGTGCATCGTGCCGGTCGTGCCGGTCGTGTGCATCCCGCCGGTCGTGTGCATCGTGCTGGGCAGGTGCATCCCGCCGGTCGTCCTTGTGGTTGCCGGCCCGGCGGACGTGCAGCACCCCCGATTCGGTGACCGCGAGCAGGGCGACGTGCCCCCGCTCGGCGGGCATCAGGGTCGCGGCGGCGGACTGGACGGCGTCGGCGACCTCCGCCACCGTGACGGCGGCGGTCAGCCGCGCGCCCGCCTCGCGCAGCGTCCGCTCCCGGGCCACCGCCTCGCGGCGGGCCACCACCACCACGGCCAGCCGGGCCAGCACCAGCAGGTACAGCAGGGCGGAGAAGGCGCCGATCACGCCCGCGTTGCTGGTGTTCCCGGCCAGTGACTCGATGATCAGCATGCCGGGCGCGATCAGCGAGGCCAGGGTCAGCAGGGTGAGCCGACCGGCGGAGAGGTCCGGCTGCTGGGTGGGGACGGGCCTGGTCAGCTCGACCATCGAGGGGTGCAGGGCGGCCGCGCCCCAGGCGGTGTAGAAGGCGGCCCAGCCGAGTTCGACGCCGGTGCCGATCCGCCAGGTGCCGTGCAGCTGGATCAGCCCGTAGAGGATGTCGGAGGTGAGCAGGCCCAGGGCGCCGACGGTGAGCAGTTGCAGCGAACGGGAGTTGCCGCCGCGCGGGGTCAACAGCCGTAGCAGCAGGGCGAGGACGACCACGTCGCCGAGCGGGTAGGCGATCGAGACGGCCTTCTGGATCCAGCTGAGGTCCGGGTTCCGGGAGTACGGGAGGATCAGGTAGATCCAGACCAGCAGGGCCAGGCCGAGGGTGATGATCAGGGCGTCCAGCAGGCCGGCGCGGTCCTGGCGGGCGGTGCGCCAGCGGATGAAGCCGACCAGGCCGACCGCGTAGAGCAGGAACTCGGCCAGGTAGAAGCCGTCCGCGACGGACGGGAACGGGTTGTGCAGGTGCAGGATGTCGAGCTGCAGGGCCTGGACCGCCTCACCGGTGGTGAAGCAGAGGTTGGCCAGCGCCAGGACGTACCAGGAGAGCGGGTGGCGAGGGTGGTTGAGCCGGACACCGACCACCACGGCGGCGACGCCGCCGAGGCCCATGCCCGTCCACCAGATGATCCGCAGCCCGGGGTCGGCGAAGTAGATGCCGGTGAACAGCACCATCCAGAGCAGGTAACAGGCCATCAGGCGTTGTCGCCGGCGAGTCAACGAGGCTACCTCCTCCGCGACACCACCCCGCCGGTCGGGCGGGGGAGTTCGGGTGAGGGCGGGTCCTGCGGACGGTCCTCCGCGGCCGGTCGGCCCACGGGGGAGTGGCGTCCGGCGGGCTGTGCGACGGACGTTGTAGGTGTCTCCTGAGTGCGTATAGTCGGAAATGTCGCACCTCCCAGCATTCTGCCGCTTCAGCACGAGGTCAAGCCGGTGGACGACGCAGTCGACAGCGCACGGGGCGTACGCGCGGATGTGAGGTCCGGGCGTCACGCCGTGGTACGGAACGACGACGGCCAGTACGCGCTCTGGCCGGGGGACTTGACCCTGCCTGGCGGGTGGCGCCAGGTATACGGGCCGGCCGGGCGGGAGCAGTGCCGGGCCTGGGTGGAGCGCAACGTGCCGGACGCACCCCGGCGCGGCGCCGGCGGCGCCCGGGCCGGCTTCGCGGACACCGTGCACGGGCTGTTCCGCACCCGGGCCGCGCACGATCCGGCGGCGGTCGCGGTGGTGAGCGAGGAGGGCACGCTGAGCTACCGCGAGCTGGACGCGCGCAGCGACCGGCTGGCGGCCGAGCTGCGCGCCCGGGGAGTCGGGCCGGAGCAGGTGGTGCCGGTCTGCCTGGGGCGCGGGGTGGAGCTGGTGGTGGCCTGGCTGGGGGTGCTCAAGGCGGGCGGGGCCTTCCTGCCGCTGGACCCGGCGCATCCGCAGCGGCGGCTCGCGGGGCTGGTGGCGGACGCGGGGGCGCGGGTGGCGGTCACGGACGGGCACGGGTTCGACGGGGTGGAGCGGGTGGGGGTGGACGCCGGTGCTCCCGTACCGGCCGGGCCTGAGGACGGTCCCGGGCCGGAGGGCGGTCCCGGGCCGGACGGTGCCACCGACGGCGCCACCCCCGACGACCTCGCCTACCTGATCTACACCTCCGGCACCACCGGCCGACCCAAGGGCGTCCCGGTCACCCACCGTTCGCTGCTGTTCACCCTCGACCGGGTGGTCCGCGCCTACGGCCTCGCCCCCGGCGAGCGGGTGCTCCAGCTGGCCGCGCTCGGTGCCGACACCGCGCTGGAGCAGGTGTTCTCGACGCTGCTCGCCGGGGCGACGGTGGTGCTCGGCGGCCGCGACACCTGGGCTCCGACCGAACTGGTCCGCCGACTGCCCGGGCTCGGCCTTGCGGTCGCCGACTTCACCCCCGCGTACTGGCACCACGTGCTCGACCTGCTGCCGCCCGGCGGTCCGGCCCCGGCCGGGCTGCGGCTGGTGGTGGTCGGCGGGGACGTGGTGCACGCCGACGACTGCCTGGCCTGCGCGGAGCGGCTGCCGGGCGTGCGGCTGCTCAACGCGTACGGCGTGACCGAGGCGGCAGTCACCTCCCTGCACGCCGAGCTCACCCCCGGGCTGCTGGACTCCCCGGCCGCCCACGTGCCGATCGGCCGCCCGCTGCCGGGAGTGCGGGTGCACGTGCTGGACGGGCGGCTGCGCCCCGTGCGGCCGGGTGAACGGGGGGAGATCCACCTGGGCGGGCCGGGGCTGGCCCGCGGCTACTGGAGGCAGGCCGGGCTCACCGCCGAATCGTTCCTGCCCGACCCGTACGCGCCGCTGCCCGGCGAGCGGATGTACCGCACCGGCGACGCCGGGCGCTGGCGCGCCGACGGGCAGCTGGAGCTCCTCGGACGCTTCGACGACCAGGTGAAGGTGCGCGGGCACCGGGTCGACCCGGCCGAGATCGAGGCGGTGCTGGCCGGCCACCCGGCGGTGCGGCAGGCCCGGGTCGCGGCCGACGGCAGCGCACCGGACGGCAGCCGCCTGCTGGTCGCCTACTACACGCTCGGCGACCGGGCGGTGCGGCCGGAGGGGCTGCGGGCGTTCCTCGCGGAGCGGCTGCCGGAGTACCTCGTCCCGGCGGAGTACGTCGCGCTGGAGGCCATGCCGCTCACGGCGGCGGGGAAGATCGACCGGCGCGCGCTGCCGCACGCCCCGGTCCGGGCCGACGGGCCGGACGCATCTGTGGGCGCACCGGGCGAGGGTGAACCGGCCCCGGGCCGACCGGGCGAGGGTGAACCGGCTCCGGGCCGACCGGGCGAGGGTGAACCGAGCGCCGTCGAGGCCGCCGTCGGCCACCTCTGGGCGGAACTGCTCGGCGCCGAACTCGTCCGCCCCGCCGACGACTTCTTCGCGCTCGGCGGCACCTCGCTGCTCGCCATGGAGATGCTCGCCCGGGCCCGGATGATGTTCGGCCTGGACGTCGGCCACGTCCGCACCCTCACCCGGGCACTGCTGCGCTCGCCCGTGCTGCGCGACTTCACGGCTGCCCTCCAGGCCGAGCGCAGCGGCACCGCCCCCGGGGAGGCCGCCGTCGACTGGCAGGCCGAGGCCCGGCTCACCCACCCCGTCGGGCAGTCCTGGAGCCCCGCGCCCTCCCGGGCCGAGCCCGCCGAGATCCTGCTCACCGGAGCGACCGGCTTCTGCGGCGCCCACCTGCTGCACGAACTGCTCGCCACCACCGGCGCGCGGATCCACTGCCTGGTCCGCGCACCGGACCAGGAACACGCCCTGGAACGGCTACGCGCCACCCAACAGCGCTTCCTGCGGCACGACCTGGCGGACGCCCGGGTGGTGCCGCTGGTCGGGGACCTGGCCGCCGAGCGGCTCGGCCTGACGGAGCGTCAGTTCGACTGGCTGGCAGGACATCTGGACGCGGTGTACCACCTCGGCGGGTTGGTCAACTTCCTCTACCCGTACCACCAGCTGCGCGCGCCCAATGTCGACGGCACCCGGGAGGTGGTCCGGCTCGCCGGACACAGCCGGGGCGTGCCCGTGCACTACCTCTCCACCCTCGCCGTGCTGGCCGGGTTCGGCGCGGCGGGCGTGCGCGAGGTCACCGAGCGCACGCCGCTGGCCCACCCCGAACGGCTCGGCGTCGGCTACGTGGAGAGCAAGTGGGTCGCCGAACAGCTGCTGCACAACGCGGCCGCGAGCGGGCTGCCGGTCACCGTGCTGCGCACCAACGACGTCACCGGGGACCTCGCCACCGGGGTGATGAACACCGGCACCGAACTCTGCGCGCTGATCAAGTACTTCGCCGACAGCGGCAGTTGCCCGGACGTCCGGCTGCCGCTGGACTTCGTGCCGGCCGACCGCTTCGCCCGGGCGGTCGCCCACATCGCCGCGCACGCGCCCGCCGACGGCGAGGTCTACCACCTCACCTCGCCGAACCCGGCCGGGCTCCCCGAACTCGCCGACCGGCTCCGGGCGCGCGGCCACCGGATCGCCGAACTCCCGTACCGGCAGTGGGTGCAACGGCTGGTCCGGTTCGCCGCCGGGCACCCCACCCACCCGATCACGCCGTTCGTGCCGCTGTTCGTCGACCGGGCGCCGGGTTCCCGGCTGTCCATCAGCGAGCTGTACTTCCAACCGGTGTTCCCCCGGTTCGACCGGCGCAACACGGAAGCCGCCCTGGACGGCAGCGGCATCGAACTGCCGGACGTGGACACCGACTTGCTGGACCACTACCTGGCGCGGCTGGCCGACGAGGGGTTCCTGTGACCCGTACGGTGGCGGACTTCGACGCCCTCGACCTCCACCACGCGCCGACGGACGGGCCGGTGGCCTTCGGCGGGGTGCTCGGCCCGCAACTGCTGCTCTCGGCCTACCGGTGCGGACTGTTCCCGCTGCCCGCCGCCGACGACTACGCGGCCGCCTACAACGAGGCGCTGTACGGGGACGCCGTCGAGGCCGGCGAGGTGGCCCTGCTGCCCGGCGGGGCGGACCCGTACGCACTGGCGTGGTGGTCGCCCGACCCGCGGCCGGTGCTGCGGCCCGGCGCCGTCCGACTGCCCCGCCGGCTCGCCCGGCGGCTGCGCACCGCGGGCGGTGCGGGCGGTGCGGGCGGTGCGGGCGGTGCGGAGGGTGCGGGGGGTCGGGCCCCGGAGTGGTGGACGACCGCGGACCGGGCCTTCGAAGCGGTCCTCACGGCCTGTGCCGAGGGGCGTCAACCCGCCTGGCTCACCGAGGAGTTACGGGCCGCACTGGTCGAGCTGAACCGGATCGGCGCGGCGCACAGCGTCGAGGTGTGGGAGGGCGAGGAACTGGTCGGCGGGGTCTTCGGCGTGGCCGTCGGGGCGGCGCTCAGCCTGGACTCGATGTTCCACCGCCGCCCGGACGCCGCCCGGATCGCCGTCGCCGACCTCGGGGCCCGGTTCGGTGCCGCGGGCGGGCGGCTGCTCGACGCCCAGTGGGACGGGCCGTACGTGCGCAGCCTCGGGGCGGAGCCGACGGAGCGCTCCCGCTACCTCGGGGAGCTCGCCGCCGTCGGGGGCCTCACGGCGGGTGCCCTGCCGGACGGTCGGCTGCCGGTCGCGCGGCTGGTCTGACCTGCGGTTTCAGGGCGCCGGGGGATTCCGTTGGCCTGTCTTCGACAAACTTATTCCTCGTCAGTAACATGACGCCGCGTGTCCAAACCCTCGATAGGCCGGGCCGCGCCCGCAGCCCTGCTCACCCTCATCCTCGCCGGAACGGCCGCATGCGGGCCCACCGGCTCCGGCAGTACCCCGCAGGCCGCCGTCCAACCGGCCGCCGCCACCGGCACCGCCGACACCGGCGCCACCACCGCCGGGGGCAGCCCGGCGGGCGGCGCCCCCGGCTCCGACGCGCCGCGCGCCCGGGCCGGTGCCGCCGCCTCCGCCCGTCCGACCCAGACCAGCGGGACCGGCAACGTCACGGTGGCGCCGGCCGGCGACCAGCACGCCGCCATCGGCAACCCCGGCAAGGACGGTGGCGCGGTCACGGCCGCGACCAAGGCGCTCCAGCTCACCGCGTACGACCCGGGGAAGGGCACGGCCGTGCTCACCTCCTCCGGCGCGACGGCGGCGCCGGCCGCTTCACCGACCGCTACGCCGGGTGCATCGTCGACTGCTGCACCGAGCGCATCGGCGAGTGCATCGGCGAGCGTTGCGCCGAGCGTTGCGCCGGGCGTCCCGCCGACCGCTTCGCCGAGCGCGGGCGCGGCCCCCTCGGCCGGCGGCGCCGCCACCGCGACCGCCGCAGCCGCCGCCGTGCAGCCCGGCCAGCTGCTCGCCAGCCCGCCCACCGCCGCCGCCCCGCAGGGCGCCCTGGTCGCCGTCACCGGCGCCACCCCGGGCGCGGGCAACACCGTCAACCTCACCACCCGGCCCGCCACCCTCGCCGAACTCCTCGGCGGCACCGAGGCGGACGGCCAGGTGCCGATCGACGTGCACGGCATCAAGGTGACCCCGCTGGTCAAGGACCTCAAGGCCACCGCCGGCATCGACGGCAACGGCGTGCAGGCCGACGCCTCCGGCACTCTGGGGATCGACGTCAAGGCCCCCGTCCCGCTGCCCGAGGGCGCGAGCCTGGACGCCTCCGGCTCCCTCCAGCTGCACCCGGCCGTCCACTTCGCCTACCACGGCGCGCAGGCCACCAGCCCGCGCACCGCCTCGATCGGCTTCGACCTGGGCGCCCAGGCGCACTGGAAGGTCACCGGCGACGTCGCCCGCAACACCGGCGCTGCCCCGATCCGGGTCCCCTTCGCCAAGCTGCAGGCCAGCCCGGTGCTGACCGTCGCCGGCCTGCCCGTCGTCGTCAACCTCGGCCTCACCTGCTACCTGGAGGTCAGCGCCGACGGCCAGGTCCACCTGGAGACCGAGCAGGACGCCACCGGCACCTGGGCCGTGCGCGCCGACTACACCGGCGGCAAGGGCTGGACCCCGGTCACCAGCGCCGACACCAAGGTGTCCCCGGTGCACGTCCGCCTCAACGGCAAGGCGTCCGTCCGCGCCGCCCTCGGCGTCGAGGCCAGCGTCGGCCTCTACGACACCGTCGGTGTCCAGGCCGGTGTCGCCCCCTACCTCAGCGCCAAGGCCGACGGCTCCCTCGCCGTCGACCTGCCCGGCAAGGGGCCCGAGGTGAAGGGCAGTTGGGCCCTCGTCGGCGGCGTCGACCTGAACGGCGCGCTGACCGCCCACCTCAAGATCTTCGGTACCCCGCTCTTCGAGAAGAGCCTGCCCTTCCCGCCGTTCCACAAGGAATGGCCCCTGCTGACCGGCTCGGCCACCCTCCCGGCCACCAGGCCCAGCGGCAGCTGAGCCCGCTCGGAACGCGTTGAGGAGTGGGAAGTCGGCGGGTCCGACTTCCCACTCCTCCTGCTTGCGCGGGCACCGCTGCCGGTGCCGGTGCGTCAGTCCTCGACGGCCTGGTAGACCGTCGTCCAGAAGTCGTGGATCAGCCGCGCCGAGTGCGGTACGGACATCCCGACCTGGGTGAGGAGGATGCCGACGAGCCCGTACTCCGGGTCGGCGTACGTCGAGGTGCCGCTGCCGCCGTCCCAGCCGAACTGGCCGACGGGCGCGTAGTCGCCGCGGTAGGTGCGCACCGCCATCCCGAAGCCCCAACCGCCGTGCTGCCCCTGGCCGTACGACAGGTGGACGTTGTCGCGGGCCAGGGCGGTCCGGGCGGCGGTCTGCTCGGGGGAGAGGCGGTTGGTGGTCATCAGCCCGACCGCCGGGCGGGACAGCACCCGCTCGCTCCCGTGCGTGCCGTGGTTCAGCAGCATCCGGAAGTAGGCGTGGTAGTCGTCGACGGTGGAGGCCAGGCCGCCACCGCCGCCCGGGAACGCCGGAGGCTTGCTCCAGCGGCCGTCCGCGGGCTCGTCCCAGACGGTGAACTCCCCGCTCTGCGGGTCGGGGGCGTAGAGCGGGGGCAGCCGGTCGAGCTTGTCGGCGTGCACGTGGAACCCGGTGTCCGACATGCCCAGCGGGTCGAAGATGCGTTCGCGCAGCACCTCCTCGAACGGACGGCCCGTGACCCGGGCAACCAGCACACCGAGCAGGTCGCTGGCGATGTGGTACTGCCAGCTCTCGCCGGGCTGGTGCATCAGCGGGAGCGTGCCGAGGCGGCGCATCCACTCGTCGGGCTCGGGCATCGGCACCGGCAGATCGGGCGTGAGCCCCTGCTCGAAGACCGCGTTCATGATCGGCGTGCCCAGTGCGGTCATATCCATGCCGAGCCCGAAGGTGCTGGTCAGCACGTCGCGCACGGTGATCGGCCGCTTGGCCGCGACCGTGTCGTCCAGCGGTCCGTCGATCCGCTTGAGCACCCGCCGGTCGGCGAGCTCCGGCAGCCACTGCTCCACCAGGTCGTCCAGCCGCAGCTCGCAGTTGTCGAGCAGGGCCATCGCGGCCGCCACCGAGACCGGCTTGGACGTCGAGGCCATCCGGAAGATCGTGTCCCGGCGCATCGGGGCGCCCCCGCCGTGGCTCATCGTTCCCAGCGCTTCGACGTGCGTCTCCCCGCCCCGGCTCACGAGGGCGACGACCCCCGGGATCCGTCCGGAGTCCACGTGGCGCGCCAGCACGTCGTGCACCCGTCGCAGCCCCGCATCCGAGAAGCCGCTGTTGCTCCTGACCATGGTGGATCTCCCCCTGCATGAGTGTTCGGTGATTGCTGAACGATGTCGAAGCTACATTGCGTTCAGCAAATCGTCAACGAAGATGGGCGCCCAGGATCCCTGTAATCGCTGGGATATGAGGTCATCATTGCAATGATCGTGACGCTGAATGCAATGGCGCTCGAAGTAGGCATTGCAATGGTCTGGCGGTGAACGCATACTGCGGAGCGGAACCGCGCGGAGTGCGCGGACGGAGGGGAAGGAGCGGCAGCGGATGCCCGGAGGAAGGCTCACCGACGAGGACCGCCGGACCATCGCCGACGGGCTGGCCGAAGGCCTCGGCTACGCCGGGATCGGGCGACGGCTCGGGCGCCCGGCCTCGACCGTCCTGCGGGAGGTCACCCGCAACGGCGGGCCCGAGGGCTACCGGGCCGACCGGGCGCGGGAGTCCACGCGGGACCGGGCGCGCCGCCGGAGGCAGGAGCGCCCACCGGAGCCGGCGGCGCCCGAGGACGCTCACGGCCGCGACCCCCGGCAGCTCCGGGAGTTCGAGGAGTTCTTCACCGGGCTGCTCGAACGGCAGGGGCTGCCCAGGATGGCGGCCCGCGTACTGGCCCGGCTGTGTGTCGCCGACTCCGGTGCCGCCACCGCCGCGGAGCTGGTCCGTCGCCTCCGGGTCAGCCCGGCCTCCGTCTCCTCCGCCGTCAACTTCCTCGAACAGCAGGGGATGGTCCGGCGCGAGCGCACGCCCGGCGAACGCCGCGAGCGCTACGTCCTGGGCGACGACATCTGGCTCCGCTCCGCCCTCGCCGCGCTGCGGATGAACGAGGAACTGATCGCGGCGACGCGCCGCGGGGTGGAGGTCCTCGGCCCGGCCACCCCGGCGGGTGCCCGCTTCGACTCCTCCGCGGAGTTCCTGCTGCTCATGAGCGAGGCCCTGCACCTGGTGCTGGACCGCTGGCGCGAGCGGGAGGCCCGGTAGGAACGGGAGTTCAGGTTCCTGGAGGGCGTCGCGTTCGTGTATCGGCGGTCGCCGGTTCCGGAGCGGATATCCCCTACTCTTCCTCCATGCTGTCTGTGGTGGTGGCCCCCTGGGAGGGCGACGCGGATCCGGTCTTCCTGCGCGCGCCGGACGAACTGCACGACGCCGCGAGCACGATGAAGGTCGCGGTACTGGCGGCGCTGGCCCGCGGCGGGGTGGACCTCGACGCCGAGGTGCCGGTGGTGAACCACTTCGAGTCCGTGGTGGGAGGGGAGTTCGGCAACGATCCCGACTGGGACAGCGACCCGCTGCCCTGGGAACTGCTGGGCACCCACGTACCGCTGCGGCTGCTGGCCGAGCGGATGATCACCCACTCCTCCAACCTGGCCACCAACCTCTGCCTGGCCCGCACCGACCAGCGGACGGTCGCCGAGGTGTGGCGCCGGGCGGGGGCCACCCGCAGCTCCAGCCCGCGCGGGATCGAGGACTACGCGGCGCGCGCGGCGGGCGTGCACAACCGGGTGAGCGCCCGCGATCTGGTCCGCCTGCTGCACTCGCTCGCCGACGAGCCGGAGTTGCTGGCGCTGCTGGAACGCAACGACTTCCGGGTCGACCTCGCGGCCGGCATCCCGCCGGGCACCCGGATCGCGTTCAAGAACGGCTGGGTGCCCGGCGCCCGGCACTGCGTCGGCCTGGTCCACCCGTACGACTGCCCGCCGTACCTGATCGCCGTCTGCTACACCGGCCCGCTCGCGGACGGCAGCGACCGCACCGACCCGGCGGCCCGGCTGCTGGCCCGGATCTCCCGGGCGGTCTGGCAGCGGCGCAAGGAGATCACTCGCCGGTCGTGAGCACCGCCAGCCTGCTGCGCACCCCGCGCGGGCGCGACACCCGCGCGGGGTCCGGAGGCAGCGGCTCAGGAGGGCTGGGACTCAGGAGGGCTGGGACTCAGTACGGCTGGACGAGGACGTGGGCGGCGCCCGGGATGCCGATCTTGAGGAGTTCGTCCTCCTCCGGGGTGGTCGGGGTGCCGGTCTCCTGCTTGAGGACGGCGCGGGACAGCGACTGGACCCACATGGCGCGCGGGCGGCGGCGGGCCTCCCAGGCGGTGAGGGCGGCCGGGACGTCGGGCGCCGCGTCGAGGCTCTCGGCGAGGACCAGGGCGTCCTCGACGGCCATCGCGGCGCCCTGGGCGAGGTGCGGGGTGGAGGCGTGGGCGGCGTCGCCGGCGAGGACGACGCGGCCGACGTGCCAGGGCTCCTCGACGGTGACCTGGGAGATCCGGGAGTAGACCACGGCGGCCGGGTCGGTGACCTGGGCGAGGGCCTCGGCGATGGGGCCGCCGAAGCCTGCCAGCCGCTCCCGGAGCTGCTCGTGGGCGCGCTCGGGGTCCGGGCGGAAGTCCTCGGCCTCGGCGAACACCGAGCCCAGGTACATCAGTTCCTCGCTGATCGGGGTGAGCAGCGCCTTGGCGGCGAGGTTCCCGGTGGACATCACCACGCCCTTCACCTCGGGCGAACGGGGCAGGGTGACGCGCCAGTTGGCGAAGCCGGTGTACTCGGGGGCGTACGCGTCCCCGTACAGCCGCCTGCGCAGCGGGGAGCCGATGCCGTCGAAGCCGACGACCAGGTCGTAGCGGTCGTGGTGGCCGTCGGTGAGGGTGGCCTCGACCCCGGTGCCGTCGTCGGTGAGCTCCGAGACCGTGGTCCCGAAGCGGAGGCCGGCGCCGGCCGAGGTGGCGGCGGCGGCCAGCACCCGGGCCAGGGCGGGGCGCGGTATGCCGTTGTTGGAGGGGGCGTCGCCCATCCGGGGCTGGGGGATCTGGGCGAGGGTGGTGCCGGCCGGGTCGCAGATGGTCAGCACCTCCCATTCGAAGCCGGCGGCGAGGCACTCGTCGAGCACGCCGATCTCGCGCATCACGTGCAGGGCGTTGGACGGCTGGATGATGCCGACGCCCAGGGCCTCCAGCTCGTCGCGCAGTTCGGCGACGTCGACGTGGTGGCCGCGCCGGGCGAGGGCGGTGGCGAGGGTGAGGCCGCCGATGCCGCCGCCGTGGACGAGGACGCGCAGGGGTGTGGTCATGAAGGGGTGCTCCAAAGGACGGGGCTCGGGCGGGCGCTCAGCCGACGGGGGTGGCGGCGAGGTCCATCAGGTGGTCGACCAGGGCGAGCAGCAGGTCGCGGCCGAAGCCGCGCTCGCGCACGTTGCCGATCAGCATCGGGACCTGCGGGTCGAGGTCGAGGGCGGCCCGGATCTCCTCCGGGGTACGGGTGTTGTGGTTGTGGAAGCAGTTGATGGCGACCACGAACGGGATGCCGCGGCTCTCGAAGAAGTCGATCGAGGCGAAGCTGGTGTCGAGCCGCCGGGTGTCGGCGATCACGATGCCGCCGAGGGCGCCGTTGACCAGGTCGTTCCACATGAACCAGAAGCGTTCCTGCCCGGGCGTGCCGAACAGGTAGACCACCAGCTCGGGGCTGACGGTGATCCGGCCGAAGTCGAGGGCGACGGTGGTGGTGTCCTTCTGGTCGACGCCGGCCAGGTCGTCGACGCCGACGCTGGCCGTGGTCAGGTACTCCTCGGTGCGCAGCGGGGTGACCTCGCTGACCGAGCCGACCAGGGTGGTCTTGCCGACGCCGAAGCCGCCCGCGATCAGGATCTTGACCGCGGCGGGGGCCGCGGCGGGTGCGGCGCCGGGGGCGGCAACGGGTGCGGGGGAGTGGGGTGTTGCCATCGTTCAGAGTCTCCGGAGTCCTTCGCGTACGGCCGTGAGCAGGCCGAGGTCCACGCCCCCGGCGGCACGGGCGACCGAGAGGGGCGCCCGGGCCTTCAGCAGGCCCTGGGCGACGAGGTCGCCCAGCAGGATCTTGGTGACCGAGACCGGGAGGTCCAGGCCGGCCGCGACCTCGGCGACGGCGGCCGGGCGCCGGCAGCGGTCGAGGATCAGCCGGTGCTCGGGCTGGAGGCCGCGGGCACCGGCGCGGCTGCCCCGCGCCAGGGCCGCGTCGGCCTCCTCCTCGGCGGTGGTGAGCACGGTGATCAGGGTGAGGTCGTCGCGCTCGGGCGCGGTCCGGCCGCGGGTGATGGTGTACGGGCGGACCATGACGCCGGTCTCGTCCTCGGCGTACGGCTCCTCCAGTTCGCTCCAGTGCGGCGTCCGGCCGCGGGCCCGCGGGTCCTCCTCGCCGGTGTGCGGCCCCACCACGGTCAGCCCCGGTTCCGGGAGGCGAAGACGTCGAAGGACGCGGGGGCGCCCTCGGCTCGGGCCGGGGTGGTGAGCTTCTGGCCGACCTGCTGCACCAGGGTGTGCATGGCGACGGACATCACCTCGGCGTCGACCTCCTGGGAGGCGACCACGGCCAGGTGGGTGCCCTGGGCGGCGGCGATGACGAACAGCCAGCACTCGGCGAGTTCGACGATCACCTGGTGCACCGGCCCGCCGTCGAAGAGCTGGCCGACGCCCCGGGCGAGCGACTGCTGACCGGTGGCCACGGCGGCGAGGCGCTCGGCGTCGGCGCGCTCGATGGTGCGGGAGTGGCTGACCACGAGGCCGTCGTCGGAGAGCAGGACGGCGTTGCGGGTCCCGGGCACCGAGTCGACGAGTCCGTCCAGCAGCCAGTCCAGGTCCTGGTGGGTGGCGATCGTGCGGTTCATGACTGGTCATCCGTTCGTGTGGTTCGGGGTTCCGCGGCCGGCAGGGCCCAGGGGGAGGGCGCCGACGCGGGGGCGGGGGGACCGGCGGGCAGGGCGGGAGGAGCCGGCGGGGTGGGGCGGGCGGGCAGCGGGTGCTCGCCGCTGTCCTGGGCGCGGGCGGCGCGGGACTGCCGCTGGAAGGCGCCGATGGCGGCGCCGGAGCGGCGGACGGGCCGTTCGGCGCGCTCCGCCGGGCCGGGCCGGTCCGCCTGGTGGGGCGGGGCGCCGGCGGGCTGCCCGGCGGCCGGGTCGACCCACTCCTGCCGGGCCGGCGGGGGCACCCGCAGCTCGGCGGCCAGGCTGGCCTGGCGGACGCGCTGGGGCAGCGGCGGCTGTCCGCCCTCGACCTGGCTCACCGGCACGGCGGAGGGGTACTCGCGGTGCCGGCGCCGCTCGGCCAGCCGGTAGTGGTCGGCCGGGCGGTACTGCTCGTCGGCGTACGGGGCCTCGGCCTCGGTGACCCGGGCGTAGGCGATGTCCGGGTAGGCGGGGGCCTCCGGCGCGGGGGTGGTGCCGGTGGCGGGCTGCGCCCCGGCCGGGGCGGCGGCGTAGGCCGGCGCCGGGTCGACGGGGGAGCTGTGCTGGATCGGCTGCTCGTGCGGCGGCTGCGGCTGCTCCTGCGGCTGCTCGTGTGGCTGCTGCTGCGGCAGCTGGTGGAGCTGCGCCGGGAATGGCGGTTCCGGGAACGGGGATTCCAGCGGCCCCGGCTCCTGGAAGGCCGGGGCGACGCACTGTGCCGGAGCGACGGTCCCGACGGGCACGCCGACGCCGACCCCGACGGGCGCGCCGGCCCCGACCCCGACGCCGACCCCGCCCGGCAGCGGCCCGAAGGAGTCCACCGGTGCGACCGGCGGCCCGACCGCGACGGCCGGCTGCGCCGCCTCGTCGGAGGCGGAGCGCACCGCCCGGCGGGAGCGCCGGACCAGCGGGATGGGCTCGACGGGGGCGGCGTCCGGGAGCCCGGCGTCGCCGTCGATGACCAGCTCGTCCGGGACGAGCACGACCACCCTGGTGCCGCCGAAGGCGGACGGCCGGAACTCGATCTTGAGCCCGGTGAGCGAGGCGAGCCGGGCGACGACGTGGAAGCCGAGCCGGATGTCGTCGGCCCGGGCGAGCACGTCGGTGCGCGGCGGGCGGCTCATCAGCTCGTTGGCCGCGTCGTACTGTTCCGGGTCCATGCCGAGGCCGCGGTCCTCGATCTCGACCGCGAGGCCGCGGCCGACCATGGCGGCCCGGACCTCGACCGGGGTGGGCGGCTTGGAGAAGGTGGTGGCGTTCTCCATCAGCTCGGCGAGCACGTGGGCGACCGGCCCGACGGCCCGCTCGGAGAGCCAGGGGTGGCCCTCGACGTCGATCATGATCCGCCGGTAGTCCTGCACCTCGCCCTGGGCGGAGCGCAGCACGTCCAGCAGCGGGACGGGCTTGCGCCAGCGCCGCTGGGGCTGGCCGCCGGCCATGATGACGAGGTTCTCCTCGTAGCGGCGCAGGCGGGCGGTGAGGTGGTCGAGGTCGAACAGGCCCTCCAGGACCTCCGGGTCCTCGTGCTTGCGCTCCAGTTCGTCGAGCTTGCGCAGCTGGCGGCCGATCAGCAGCTGGGTGCGGCGGGCGATGCGCTGGAGCAGCCGCTCGAAGCCCCGGTGCTGGTCGGCCTGCCGGACGGCGGCCTCCAGGGCGGCGGAACGGGCCAGGTTGAGGGCCTGGCCGAGGCGGGCGAGTTCGTCGGTGCCGTTGCCGTGCTCGCCGGTGGTGACGGCGCGGCTCGCGGCCTCGGTGTCGACCTGTTCGCCGCGGCCGAGGCGGTCGACCACCTCGGGCAGGGTGCGCTCCATCTCCTCGGCCTGGGTGTGGAGTTCCTTGATGCGGCGGCGCAGCGAGCGGCTGAGCCGCCAGGAGGCGATGACCACGGCGACGACGGTGATCAGGCCGATCACGGCGGTCAGCACGACGCGGGTGAGCAGGCCGAGGATGGTGCCCTTGCCGACCTCGACGATGGCGCCGGTGCGGGCCTCGATGGCCTTGACCAGCTGGGGGTTGAGCTGGTCGACGGCCTGGCGCCACTGGTCCTGGGCGGCGGGCAGTCTGACGGTGCCGTTGGACTCGGCGGCGGTGGGCCGGGTGAGCTGCTGCTCGACGGCGGTCTTGGCCTGCCAGGCGGGGCTGTTCATCAGGTCGTGCCAGGCGGCGGCCTCGCCGTCCGGGACGTACGGGACGACCTGGACGGTGAACAGGTGGTCCTGGGCGCCGATCAGCTGCTGGACCTGCTGGTAGTCGGCGGTGCTGAGCCGGCCGGTGGGCCAGCCGCGGGCCAGGACGGCATCCTCGCGGGCCAGCATCTCCTTGGCCCAGAAGGAGTTGACCAGGGTCTTGGACACCCAGGTGACCTCGCCCGCGTCGACGTGGCTGAGCGCGGTGAACAGCCGCAGGTCGACGGCGATGAGATCGGTGTAGTAGGTGAAGACGGCCTGCTGGTCGACGGTGCCCTTGTCGACGGCGGTCCGTTCCTCGGCCAGTTTGCCCATGGCCTGCCGGGCTTCGGCGACGGCGCTGCGGACGTCGTCGGGGGCGTTGTCGGCGGTCTCGCCGGACAGCGCCTGGAACTGGCGCACCGCGTCGTCGGTCAGCTGCCGCTGGTGGCGCAGCTGGTCGGCGTTGCCGCCGGGCCGGGCGAGCGCCTCGGCGCTGAGCCGGCGTTCCTCCTGGAGGTTGTAGTAGACGATGTTGGACGGCTGGCCGGCCTTCTGGGCGAGCATGCCCTGGGCGGCCTGGCGCTGGAAGTCGAAGACGGTCTCACCGCTGGTCACCGCCCAGAGGGCGACCAGGGCCAGGCTGGGGACGACGGCCAGGACGAGCAGGGCAGTCCGCAGGGACAGGCGTGGACGCCTGCGGGGGGCCTTCGGCGTCGGGGGCCGCCGATTCGCACGCGCGCGCAGAGCAGACTCCTTGGGGCTGGCGGCCGACCGGTGAGGGGCAGGCCGTCCGGGCACGGGCTTCTGACGAAGCGATACTAGTCATATCGTGTGATTGGAGTGAAAGCCCGTGCGCCACCTACGCGGTGCTTGTGCACCAGCTGGACACAATGTCGCCCCCGCGTTGACTGTTTGTGCCCGAAGCAGCCGGGTTTGCTCCTGCCTGACACAGTGTCGCCCGCAGTCGGAGCCGTTGGGTGGCCGCGGTGTGAAAACTGTGTGACGCACGCTCCGGAAGGCTGCCTGCGCCCGCTGGTGGCCTCGGCGGGTGCCGCCCGCCGGTGGGTTCAACGGGGACCACTCGCCGGTGGGTTCAACGGGGGCCGCCCGCCCGTGGGTTCAGCGCGGGCTGAGCAGCCGCGAGCGCGTCGACTCCAGCTCCGCCGCCAGCACCCGCCCGGCCGCCGCCGGATCGCCCTCGTGCAGCGCCCGTACCAGCTCCGCGTGCGAGTCGTACCCCTGGTTCGGATCCCCCTCGCGCAGCCCGAACAGCCCGACCAGGGCCACCAGGTGCTCCCGCAGCACCGGCGCGAACTGGGCGAAGAGGTCGTCCAGGACGGGGTTGTGGGCGGCGGCCACGATCGCCGTGTGCAGCGCGATGTCGGCGTCCACGAAGACCGTGTCGTCCGCCCCGCCGGCCGCCAGGCGAGCGGCCAGCGCGGCGTCCACGGCGGCCAGGTCGGTCTCCGTACGGCGCTCGGCGGCCAGCCGGGCGGCCTGCACCTCGACCATCGTCCGCACCTCGTAGACGTGTGCCAGCTCGGCGGCGCGCAGCCGGGTGGCCCAGTCCCCGGCGGTCGGGCGGTCGGCCGTCACGAACACCCCGGCGCCCTGGCGGGCGTGCACCATCCCGGCCGCGGCGAGGGTGCGCAGCGCCTCCCGGACGGTGGAGCGGCCGACGCCCAGCTCCTTGGCGAGCGCGACCTCGCCGGGCAGCCGGCCGCCCACCGGCCACTCGCCCGACCGGATCCGCCGCTCGATCAGTTCGGCGGCCTGGGCGGCGAGGTGGGAGGGGCGGAGCGGGGGCATCGTCGTCACCTGTCAGGTTGTCTGAGGACTTCGGTCATGGTTACTCTACCCGGCATGCAGCCGTGGAGCGCTCTCCTTCTTGGTGGCCGCAGCGGGGCGTGACCTGACCGGCACCCCGCTGCGGGGCGCCGTCCTGCCGGTCTCCGGAACCAGCCCGGTTCCGGCACCCGAGTCGAGGACCCCCGAGGACACCCGATGCGATTCCCGACCCTGCACGCCCCCGCCGGCCCCACCCCGGCCGACGCCCCCGCCTGGAACCCCCAGCGCGGCGGCGCCATGCCCTCCCACCGCTACCGCCCCGCCCACGAGCGGGTCCAGGTGCCCGCCCTGCTGCGCCGCTGGCCCGGCCGCCGGATCGAGCGGGCCCCGCTCTGGGTGCCCGTCGACCTGCGCGACGGCAACCAGGCGCTCGCCGAACCGATGGACCCGGCGCGCAAGCAGCGGATGTTCGACCTCTTCCTGGCCATGGGCTTCAAGGAGATCGAGGTCGGCTACCCCTCCGCCAGCCGCACCGACTTCGAGTTCGTGCGCCGGCTCGCCGAGACGCCCGGGGCGGTGCCGGAGGACGTCACCGTGGTCGTCTTCACCGCCGCCCGGGCCGACCTGATCGACCGCACCTTCGAGGCCGTCCAGGGCCTGCCGCGCGTCGTCGTCCACCTCTACACCGCCACCGCGCCGCTGTGGCGGGACGTCGTCCTCGGCAAGGACCGGGCCGAGCTGCGGGCGCTGATCACCGCGGCCGCCGAGCGGATGGCCCGGCTCGGCGAGGGCCGGGACGGCCTGCGGTTCCAGTTCTCGCCCGAGGTGTTCAACCTGACCGAACCGGACTACGTGCTGGAGGTCTGCAACGGCCTGACCGAGCTGTGGGACGCGAGCCCCGACCGGCCCGTGGTCCACAACCTGCCGGCCACCGTCGAGATCGCCACCCCCAACGTCTACGCCGACCAGATCGAGTACGTCGACCGCCACCTGGCCCGGCGCGACTCCGTCATCCTCTCCGTCCATCCCCACAACGACCGGGGCACCGGCGTCGCCTGCGCCGAACTGGCCGTGCTGGCCGGCGCCCAGCGGGTCGAGGGCTGCCTGTTCGGCAACGGCGAGCGCACCGGCAACGTCGACCTGGTCACCCTGGCGCTCAACCTGCACACCCAGGGCGTGGACCCGATGCTCGACCTCTCCGACATCGACACGATCCGGCGCACCGTCGAGCACTGCAACCGGCTGCCCGTGCACGAGCGCCACCCCTACGCGGGGGACCTGGTGCACACCGCCTTCTCCGGCACCCACCAGGACGCCATCAAGAAGGGCTTCGCCCGGCACGCGCGGACCGCCGCCGAACTCGGCCTGCCCGAACGGGAGGCGCCCTGGTCGGTGCCGTACCTGCCGATCGACCCGGCCGACCTCGGGCGCGACTACGAGGCGGTGATCCGGGTCAACAGCCAGTCCGGCAAGGGCGGCATCGCCTACCTGCTGCAGAGCGCCGCCGGGTTGGAACTGCCCCGGCGGCTGCAGATCGAGTTCGCCCGGGTCGTCCAGGAGGCCACCGACGACAGCGGGCGGGAGGTGACCGGCGAGGAGCTGTACGCGCTGTTCCGGGCCGAGTACCTGGACGCGGGCGCCGCCCGCACCTGGTGGGTCGACGGCGGCCGGGCCGAGGTGGACGGCCGCCCGGGCAGCGGCGCCGGGCCGGTGGACGCCGTCGCGGACGCGGTGGGGGTGGAGGTGCTCTCCTTCACCGAGCACAAGGTCGGGGGCAGCCCGGACGCGATCGCCTACGTCGAGGCGCGGGCGGGCGACGGCGCGGTCTGCTGGGGTGTCGGACGCGACGCCTCGGTGCTCACGGCCGGGGTACGGGCGGTGCTGAGTGCCGCCGACCGCGGGGTGTCCGCAGGCGCCGTCCCCGGCACGGCCCCCCGTCCTGCCCGCGGCACGGCGATGGCCGTCGTGCCGCCCTCGGCGGCCGGCAGCTGAGGGCCGGCAGCTGAGGGCTGAGGGCTGACGGCTGAGGCCGTCACGGCCCACCGCCGTCCCGGCGGTGGCCCGTTGCCGTGCGGAGCATCCCTGGGACGCCCGGGGAGCCCGGGCCGCAGGCGGTTCCCGGGGCGGGCGGCGTCCCAGGGACGGGGAAGCGCTAGCGGGACGCCGTCAGCGGCTCCTAGCGTCGGTCGGGTCGAAAGCGGCCGGTCACGGCCTGCACACCCCACCCCGGGAGACCCCACCAGTGTTCAAGCCATCCTCGTTCAAGCGCGCCGCAGTGGTCGCGGCCTCCGCAGGACTCGCGTTCGTCGCGCTGGGCGGTACGGCCAGCGCCAGCTCCACAGCCGGCGACATCTCCATGTACGACACCGGGATCGGCGTCAAGTGCGTCCAGATGGCGCTGAACGACTCGAACGTGCACGCCGGCCTCAAGGTTGACGGCATCTTCGGCCAGCACACCAAGGACGCCGTGATGCAGTTCCAGCGGACGAACACCGCCAAGGCGGGCTGGTCGCTCGACGTCGACGGCATCGTCGGCCACAACACCGGCTCCGCGATGATGGAGATCATCGTCCACAACGAGCACGACTGGGGCAACACCTGCTGGGAGAACATGCCCACCTGACGGGCCGGCCCCACTCCGCTTCCCCTTCCCTCCCACACTCAGTGAGGAATTCGTCAATGAAGCGCATCCCGGCCATCATCGCCGCGATGTTCGCCGCGCTGGTCGCGGCCGTGCTCGTCGCTCCGGCCGCCCAGGCCGCGAGCTGGCCCCTGGTCCGCAACGGTGACCACGGTGACAACGTCACCACCGTCCAGTACCTGCTGTCCGCCCGCGGCTTCGCGACCGGCGTCGACGGCGCCTTCGGCCCCGGCACCGAGGACAAGGTCAAGAGCTTCCAGAGCGCCAACGGCCTGAGCCCGGTCGACGGCATCGTCGGCGGCGACACCTGGTCCAAGCTGATCGTCACCGTCCGCAACGGCGACAACGGCGACGCCGTCAAGGCCCTCCAGGTCCAGCTGAACGCCCACGGCGCCGGCCTCAACGTCGACGGCGCCTTCGGCTCCGGCACCGACAGCAAGGTCCGCAGCTTCCAGCAGTCCGCCGGCCTCAACCCGGTCGACGGCATCGCCGGCCCGGCGACCTGGGCCGCCCTGCTCGGCGGTGGCGGCAGCACCGGCGGCTCCGGCGGCGGTAGCGGTGACAAGCTGACCCAGTCGCAGGTCGCCTCGATGTTCTCGGCCGCCGGCATCACCTGGTCCTCCTCGGGCAACTGCTCGGACCGCACCAACAGCAGCTGCACCTCCTTCGACGGCCTGCGCCGCGCCTCGGCCGACGGCGCCGTCAACTTCAAGCACGCCAGCAACTGCGCGCTGAACATCACCGGTGGCACCGAGACCGGCCACGCCAGCGGCACCTACAGCCACGGCACCGGCTACAAGCTGGACTTCGGCATGACGAGCTGCATCACCAACTACATCCACGGCAACTTCTCGCACAGCGGCACCCGCGGCGACGGCGCCGACCTGTGGACCGCCCCCTCCGGCAACATCTACGCCAACGAGGGCAGCCACTGGGACGTCACCTTCATGAACTGACGCCCGCGGAGCGCTTCCTGAGCGGCGCACCCTGCGGGGGGGGGGGGGGGGGGGGGGGGGGGGGGGGGGGGGGGGGGCGGGTGGTTGGGGGGGGGGGGGGGGGGGGGGGACGGGGGGGGGGGGGAGGGAAGGGGGGGGGGGGGGGCCGGCGTCGGACTTCCCCCCTACACGCCCACCCCAAAA
>NZ_JBVHYH010000030.1:47965-90104 GCF_055569135.1 Kitasatospora sp. NPDC029367 | reverse complement strand
TCGTTTGTCTAACCTCCCGAGCCCGCGGGACGTTGTTGTGTCGGAGGGTCCCGAAACCCCCAAAAAACCACAACGCCCCGGAGGGGTTCCCCCCCCCCCCCCCCCGGGGTGGGTGACGGATCGTCAGCGGCCGATGCTCTGCTCGAAGGAGAAGAACCCGTGCGGGTCGTACGCGTTCTTCGCCTCGACCAGCCGCGGATAGTTCTCGGCGTAGTACGACTCCCGCCAGTCCGCCAGCGCGGGGTCGATGTAGTTCTGGTAGGTCTCGTGCGCGGAGTACCGGTCGGTGACGGCGAAGCCGTTGTCGATCCACGCCCGGGCGGCCGCCTGTTCCTCGTCGGTGGCCTTGTCCGCCGGCAGCACGGTCGCCCAGTCCACCGAGAACCGGATGTCGCGGTGGACGTAGGCGGTCGCCGTCCGGCCGATGTCCGAGGAGGCCCCGCCCAGCGCGAAGACGTGCACCATCCGGGCGTGGCCGGCCCGGCGGTCGGCCTCGAAGGCCGCGAGCACCTCGGCCGACCCGGTGGCCGGCATGTTCTCCCGGAACAGTCGCGACCGGCTCAGGCTGAACCCGCTGCGGGGCAGGTTCGCCTGCGGGTTGTCGCCGACCCGGTGGCACTGGGCGACCGAGCTGGTGGAGCACTTGAACCAGGACATCATGCCGCCGCGGTATCCCAGCTCCTGCACGTTGCGGTAGGGCGGCGTCTGGCCGATCGCCGCGGCCAGCGCGTTCAGGTGCGGCGTGAGCTCCTCGGGCGAGCCGATGAAGGTGCCGTCGGTGAGCAGGAACGGTGCGGCGCCCGGGGAGGCGTCGAGCAGGCCGAGCAGGCAGCGGGCGCCGATCTCGCGGGGCGCCGAGTCGGCCAGCCAGTGCTGCCAGCCGTCCAGCACCTTCTCGGCGCTGTCCCAGGGCCAGGCCAGCGTGTAGTTGACCATCCGCGGGATGGTGGTGTGGCGCCGCTCGTAGCGGGTGACGATGCCGAAGTTGCCGCCACCGCCGCCGCGCAGCGCCCAGAACAGCTCGGGGTGCTCCTCCTCGGAGGCGGTCACCACCTTCCCGTCGGCGAGCACGACCTCCGCCGACACCACCGAGTCGGCGCCGAGGCCGAGCGCCCGGGTCTGCCAGCCGACGCCGCCGCCCTGCAGGTAGCCGCCCATCGCGACGGTCGGACAGATCCCGCCCGCGAGCGCCACGCCGTTGGCGGAGGCCGCGTCGACGACGTCCACCAACTGGGCGCCGGGGCCCACGACGGCGGTCTGCGGGCCGAACCGGATCCCGTTGAGCTTCGACACGTCGATGATCAGGCCGGTGGTGGTGGAGTAGCCGCCGTAGCTGTGCCCGCCGCTGCGGGGCACGGCCGGTATGCCGTGGTGGTGGGCGAAGGACAGGCAGGTCCGGACGTCGTCGGCGTCCGCGCAGTAGGCGATGCCGGCCGGGTTCACGGCGTCGAACGCCATGAAGTTCAGCTGCTTGGCGAACGCGTAGTCGGGGTCCTGCGGCCGGACCAGGCGGCCCTTCAGCCGGCTCCCCAGCCGGCTCCAGTCGGACGCCTCCGCCAGGCTGGCCGGGCCTGCTCCCATCGAGCCGAGGCCCGCCGCGGCCAGCGCGAGCGCGCCGCCCTTCAGCAGTGTTCTACGAGTGGGCACGCGTTGATCTCCTTCGTCGTCGTTCAGCGCCGGGCCGTGTGCGCGGCCAGCCGCTCGGTCATCAGGTCCACGATCGGTTGCCGGTGCTCGGCCAGGAAGAAGTGACCGCCGGCGTAGACGTGCAGGTCGAAGCCGGCCGTCGTGTGCCGTTCCCAGGCGCGGACGTCGTCCAGCGAGGTCTTGGGGTCGGCGTCGCCGGCGAGGGCGGTGATCGGGCAGCCCAACTCCGCCTCGCCGGCGAGCCGGTAGGACTCGGCGGCCTTGTAGTCGGCCCGGATCGCCGGCAGCGCCGAGCGCATCAGCTCGTCGTCGGCCAGGACGCGGGTGTCGGTGCCGCTGAGCCGGGCCACTTCGGCGAGCAGGCGGTCGTCGTCGAAGGTGTGCACCAGTTCCCCGCCCGGCCGCGAGGGCGCGCGGCGCCCGGAGGCGAACAGCCGCACCAGGGTCGCCCCCGGGGCGGTCTCGATCCGGCGCGCCAGCTCGAACCCGAGGGTGGCCCCCATGCTGTGGCCGAACAGTGCCACCGGCCGGTCGAGGAACGGGCGCAGCGCCGCGAAGGCGGCGTCGGCCAGGGCCCCGATGTCGTCGATGCAGGGCTCCTGCCGTCGGTCCTGACGGCCGGGGTACTGCGCCGCCAGGACGTCCACGCGCTCCCCGACCGCCTGGGCGAACGGGAAGAAGTAGCTGGCCGCGCCGCCCGCGTGCGGCAGGCAGACCAGCCGCACCGGCGCATCCCGGGCCTCCGGGACGTATCGCCGGAACCAGCGGGCGCCCTCGTCCGAGACCGTCGTCATCGGTTCCCCTCCTGTCTCCGCGGCCGCCCTCCGGCCGTCTCCTCTGCTGTCCCCCACCGCCTGGCCGGCGGTCTCCGCCTGCCTCCGGACGATCCGCACAGCCGTTCTACCAGAGCGAGTTGAGGCAGGCGAGCAGGGTGCGCGCCTGGACGTTGACGCAGTTGCGGTGCTGCACCCAGGCCGTCAGCTGACGGACGGTCATCCAGCGGAAGTCCGGGTGCGGCTCCAGGGCCTCCGGAAGGTCACCGCAGTCGACGACCAGGTAGCGGCACTCGGCGTGGTAGAAGCGGCCGCCCTCCTCGGAGAGCAGGACGTCGTAGCGGACGTTGTCCGTCGCGCCGAGCACGTAGTCGTAGAAGCGGGGCCGCCGCTCCGGCGGAGCGTCCGCGTAGGTGGCGGGGCTGCACTGCACGGTGGGGCCGAGCTCCACGACGTCCAGGAAGCCGGGTTCGACCGCCGCGCGCATCAGGACGTGCAGGACCCCGTCGATCCGGCGGGTCAGGAAGGCGACGACGCCGACGTCGACGGGGGCCAGCAGGGGCTGCTGCCACGCGTCGACCTCGCGCCGGCCGCGCACCGAGACGCCGATGATGCGGAAGTGCTTGCCCTGCCGGTGCGCGATCTCGTCGTCCGACACCTGCCACTCCCGGAGCCCGGTCAGTTCGACCGGTCCGACGGCGAGCGGGGTGTCGACCCGCACGTCGTTGAGCCAGGCGGAGATCTCGGCGTCGGTGTGGCGGCCGTCGGTGTCGGCGGCCCGCAGGGAGTGCCACAGGTCGGCGGCGAACTCCGGGTCGGACGCGTCCGCCGACGGGCCGTCCGAGCCGTCCGGCAGTCCGTCCGTGGCGATCGGCACGCAGGCGAGCACCGTCCGGGAGTCCATGTTGACCAGGTTCGGCACGGCCAGCAGTCGCCGTATCTGACCGTACGTCAGCCACCGGAAGTTGTCCCGGACCTCGATCTCCTCGGTGGTCTCCACGACCATGTTGCGGTTGCGCTTGCCCAGGAACCAGGCGCCCTGCTCGGACTGGAGCACATCGGCGATCACCCGGCCCCGGCCTTCCGGCAGGAAGTGGTCCAGATACGGGATCGCCGCCCCGCCGTGCACCTTGGTGTAGTTGCTCCGGGTGGCCTGCACGGTCGGCGACAGCTGGAGCTGCCGACGGTTTCCCGGCTCGATCTTGGCCTGCATCAGGAAGTGCAGGACGCCCCCGAACTCCTTGGCCAGCAAGCCGAGTATGCCGACCTCGGGCTGATGGATGAGCGGTTGCTGCCAGGCCCGCGGTCCGGGCCCGGTCGAGGTGACGCCCGCCCCCTGGATGCTGAAGAACTTCCCGCTGTCGTGGACGAGCGAGGCCCTGTCCTCGGTGAAGTGCCAGCCCTTGAGGTCGGCCAGCGGGACCCGCTCGACCGTCATCCGGTCGGTCGTCTCACGCTCGCCGAGCCAGGCCGCGAACTCCTCGTTCGTCGTCAGGACACCCTCGGTGGCCAGCCCCGACCGCGTGACGCGCGGGCCGTCGGGCAGGACCTCGGCCGACGCGGACGGCCGACTGAGAATTTCGCTCATAATTCACCCCTCTGCAGAAGCGCCGGCACATATGGTGGCGCCCCGCTTTAAACCCGCGCTAAAACCGGCCGAATTCCCGCCCGGAGGCCCCTGTTCCGGCATGCGGTTTTAGCATCGGCCAAGGCCTCCGTTAGCCGCCGGTGCGATTCTCGGCGGCAATTCCTATTGACCGATGCGAGGCGGGGAAAGCGGATGAATTCCGACTCGGCTGCTCTGGGCCCGACGGCCAACGAGGCGAAGCTGCGTGACTATCTGAATCGGACGACCGCGGGTCTCCGTCAGGTCCGCCGACGCCTCGCGGAGGTCGAGGACCGCGAGCACGAGCCCATCGCGGTGGTGTCCATGGGCTGCCGTTTCCCCGGCGGGGTGGACTCGCCCGAGGCGCTCTGGGAACTGCTGCTGTCGGAGCGGGACGCCGTCGCCCGCGTCCCCGGCGACCGCGGGTGGGACATCGACGACATCTACGACCCCGACCCCGACGCCCCCGGCAGGAGCTACACCCGGGACGGCTCGTTCCTGGAGGGCGCCGACCGCTTCGACGCCGACTTCTTCGGGATCAGCCCCCGTGAGGCCCTCGCGATGGACCCGCAGCAGCGCCAGCTGCTGGAGGTCGCGTGGGAGACCTTCGAGCGGGCCGGAATCCCTCCCGCGGCACTGCGCGGGACCCGCACCGGGGTGTTCGTCGGCAGCATCGGGCAGACCTACAACCAGAGCCTCGCGCCGGCCGTCGACCAGGTCGAGGGCTACGTCCTGACCGGCACCCAGAGCAGCATCATGTCCGGGCGGATCGCCTACGCGTACGGGCTGGAGGGCCCGGCGCTCACGGTGGACACCGCGTGCTCCTCCTCTGCGGCGGCCCTGCACCTGGCGATCCGGGCGCTGCGCGGCGGCGAGTGCGACCGGGCCCTGGCCGGCGGGGTCACCATCATGGCCACCTCCGCCTGGTACACCGAGTTCAGCCGCCAGCGCGGCCTGGCTCCGGACGGGCGCTGCAAGCCGTTCGCGGCCGCCGCCGACGGCCTGGGCTGGGGCGAGGGCGTCGGCCTGCTGATGCTGCGACGGCTGTCGGACGCCCACCGGGACGGCGACCGCGTGCTGGCCGTGCTGCGCGGCTCGGCGGTCAACTCGGACGGCGCCAGCAACGGCCTGACCTCGCCCAACGGGCCGTCCCAGCAGCGGGTCATCGAGCTGGCGCTGGCCGATGCCCGGCTGACCACCGGGGACGTCGACGCCGTCGAGGCGCACGGCACCGGCACCACGCTCGGCGACCCGATCGAGGCCCAGGCGCTGCTCGCCACCTACGGACGGGACCGGACCGACGGCGAGCCGCTCTGGCTCGGCTCGGTGAAGTCCAACATCGGCCACCCGCAGGGCGCCGCCGGGGTGGCGGGCGTCATCAAGATGGTGCTGGCGCTCCAGCACGGGCTGCTCCCGAGGACCCTGCACGTCGACGCCCCGACACCGCACGTCAACTGGGAGGCGGGCAACGTCCGGCTGCTGACCTCGGCCCGGCCGTGGCCGGAGACCGGGCGGCCGCGCCGCGCCGCCGTCTCCTCGTTCGGCGTCGGCGGAACCAACGCTCACATCGTCCTGGAGGCCGCACCGCCGCGCCCGGAGCCGGCCGTCCCGGAGCCGGCCGCCCCCGACGCCGCCCCCGACGCCGCCCCCGACGCCACTCCCGACGCCGACGCCGCGCCCGCCGCTTCCGCCGAGGCCGCCGCCGCGCCCCTGCTGGCCGACGGCGCCCTCCCCTGGCTGGTGTCGGCCCGCAGCGAGCGCTCCCTGCGCGGCCAGGCCCAGCGGCTGCTGGACTTCGCGGCCGCCCGCCCCGAGCTGCCGTCCGCCGACGCCGCGCACGCGCTGGCCGTCGAGCGCGAGCACCACGAGCACCGCGCGGCGGTCGTCGCCGGCACCCGTGAGGAGCTGTTGGACGGCCTGCGGGCACTGGCCGACGGAAAGCCCGGCGCCCACGTCGTCCGCGGCCGGGGCACCACGGCCCGAACGGTGTTCGTGTTCCCCGGGCAGGGCTCCCAGTGGGAGCACATGGCGGTCGACCTGCTGGAGGACTCCGCGGTCTTCCGCGAGCACCTGCACGCCTGCGCCGACGCCCTCGCCCCCTACACCGACTGGTCGCTCCTCGACGTGCTGCACGGCGCGCCGGACGCACCGACGCTGGACCGGGTCGACGTGGTGCAGCCGGCGCTGTTCGCCGTGATGGTCTCGCTGGCCCGCGTGTGGCAGGCCGCCGGGGTCCGTCCGGACGCGGTGGTGGGCCACTCCCAGGGCGAGATCGCGGCCGCCCACATCGCCGGGGCGCTGTCGCTGGACGCCGCCGCGCGGATCGTGGCGCTGCGCAGCCGCGCCCTGCTCGACCTGGCCGGCACCGGCGGCATGGCCTCCGTGCCGCTGCCGGCGGCGGAGACCGCGCGGCTGCTGGACCGCCCGGACCGGCGGAGCCTGAGCGTCGCCGCGGTCAACGCACCGGGCTCCACGGTGGTGGCGGGCGCGCCGGAGGAGCTGCGGGAACTGGTCGACGCGTGCCGGGCCGACCGGATCCCGGCTCGGCTGATCCCGGTCGACTACGCCTCGCACACCCCGTTCGTGGAGGCCGTCAGGGAACGGATCGGGGAGGCGCTGGCCGGGATCGTGCCGCAGCCGACCGGCGTCCCCTTCTACTCCACCGTCACGGCGGCTCCGCTCGGCCCGGAGGAGGCCCTCGACCCGGCGTACTGGTACCGCAACCTGCGGCAGCCGGTGCGCTTCGAGGAGACCACCCGGGCCCTGCTGGCCGACGGGCACACGCTGTTCATCGAGGTGAGCGCCCACCCGGTGCTCACCGCCTCGATCCAGGACACGATCGAGGACGCCGGTGCCGAGGCGGTCGCGCACGGCACGCTCCGGCGCGACCACGGCGACCGGGCCCGGCTGCTGGAGTCCTTCGCCGAGGCGCACGTCAACGGCGCCCGCCCGGACTGGACGCGGATCGCGCCCGGCCGCCCGGCGACGCCCGTCGACCTGCCGACCTACGCCTTCGCCGGGGAGCGCTACTGGCCGGACGCGGCCGGGGCCGCCGGCGACGTCCGGTCGGCCGGGCTGGGCTCGGCCGACCACCCGCTGCTGGCCGCCGAGACCGTGCTGGCCGACGGCACCGGCCACCTGTTCTCCGGCCGGCTGTCGCTGCGCACCCATCCCTGGCTGGCCGACCACGCGGTCCACGGCTCGGTGATCGTGCCGGCCACCGGGTTCGCCGAACTCGCCCTGCACGCGGCGTTCCGGGTCGGCTGCGGCGAACTGGCCGAACTGACCCTGCACGCCCCGCTGGTGCTGCCCGGGCGGGACGCGGTCCGGATCCAGGTGATGGTCGGCGCGCCGGGACCGGACGGCGAGCGCGCCGTCGGCATCCACTCGCAGCCGGAGGACGACGGCCCGGACTCCGAGGACGTCCCGTGGACCCGCCACGCGACCGGGGTGCTGGCCCCGTCCGCGCCGCCGGCGGAGCAGCCCGTCGAGGAGTGGCCGCCGACGGGGGCGACCCGGCTGGAGACGGCGGAGGTGTATCCGCGGCTCGGCGCCCTCGGCCTGGAGTACGGCCCGGTCTTCCGGGGGCTGCGGGCCGCCTGGCGGCTGGGTGACGACCTGTTCGCGGAGGTCGAGCTGCCCTCGGGCGCCGACGTCCGCGGGTTCGCCCTGCATCCGGCGCTGTTCGACGCCGCACTGCACGTGACGGCGCTGAGCGGCGCCGAGCACGACGGCCGGACCAGGTTGCCGTTCGCCTGGCGCGGGGTGGCCGTGCACGCCGTCGGGGCGACGGCGGTGCGGGTGCGGCTCACGCTGTCCGGGCCGGAGACCGTCGGGCTGTCGATCACGGACCGGAGCGGCGCACCGGTGGCCTCGGTGGAGGCACTGACGGTACGGCCGCTCGCCGACGGGCGGAGCGCCGCGCCGGCCGTCCGCCGGGACGCGCTGTACCGCCTCTCCTGGCAGCCCGTGACGGCAACCGCCGAGCGCGACGACCCGGCCGGCTGGGCGGTGCTCGGCGCGTTCCCGCACCCCGTCGAGTGGCTCGACGGGCGGCCCCGGGAGGCCGACGACCTCGCGGCACTGCTGCGGGAGGCCGACGCGGGCGTGCCGCTCCCGGCGACGGTGGTCGCGTTCGCCACGGCGCGGGGCCCAGCCGGAGCCGGGGGCGCCGCGGGTCCGGACACCGGAGCCGGGGGCGCGGCGGGTCCGGACACCGGTGCCGGGGAGCCGGTCGACGGCGCCCATGCCACCACCCACCGGATCCACGGCCTGGTCCAGCAGTGGCTGGCCGACGAGCGGCTGGAGGACAGCCGGCTGGTCGTGGTCACCGAGCACGCGGTCGCCGTCCGGGCCGGGGAGCACGTCACCGGCCTGGCCGACGCCCCCGCCTGGGGCTTCGTACGGGTCGCCCAGCTGGAGCGGCCGGATCGGTTCGCCCTGGTGGACCTCGACGGCCGGGAGTCCTCCGTGCGCCGGCTGCCCGAGGCCCTCGCCGCGCAGGAGCCGCAGCTCGCCCTGCGCGACGGCTCCGCCTTCGCGGCCCGGCTGGTCCACGCCGACACCGAGGCCCTGCTGACCCCGCCCGCGGACGCCGCCTGGCGGCTGTCGACCACCGCGGCGGGCACCGTCGACAACCTCGTCCTGGAGCCCTCCCCCGCCCTCGAACGGCCGCTGGAGGCCGGGGAGGTACGGGTCGCCGTCCGGGCCGCCGGGGTGAACTTCCGCGACGTGCTGATCGCGCTCGGCCTGTACCCGGGCGAGGCGGCCATCGGCAGCGAGGCCGCCGGCGTGGTGCTGGAGACCGGCCCGGGCGTCACCGGCCTCGCGCCCGGCGACGCCGTCATGGGGCTGTTCCCGGAGGGCGCGGTCGGCCCCGTGGCGGTGGCCGACCGGCGCGCGCTGACCCGGGTGCCGTCCGGCTGGACGTTCGTCCAGGCCGCCGCGGCACCGGTCGCGTTCCTGACCGCCTACTACGCGCTGCACGACCTGGCGGGGCTGCGGCCCGGGCAGCGGCTGCTCGTGCACGCCGCCACCGGCGGGGTCGGCACGGCCGCCGTGCAGCTGGCCCGGCACTGGGGCGCGGAGGTCTTCGCGACCGCCAGCCGCCCCAAGTGGGACGCGCTCCGCTCGGCGGGCTTCGACGACGCGCACATCGCCGACTCCCGGACGCTCGCCTTCGAGGAGGAGTTCCTGGCCGCGACCGGCGGGGAGGGCTTCGACGTCGTCCTGGACTCACTGGCCGGCGACTTCGTGGACGCCTCGCTCCGCCTGCTGCCCCGCGGCGGGTCCTTCCTGGAGATGGGCAAGACCGACGTCCGCGACGCCGACGAGGTGGCGACCCGGCACCCGGGCGTCGACTACCGGGCGTTCGAGACGGTCGAGGCGGGCCCGGACCACGTCCGGGGGATGCTCGCGGAGCTGGGCCGGCTGTTCGAGGAGGGAGTCCTGCACCCCCTCCCGGTCAGCGCCTTCGACGTCCGCGCGGCGCCCCAGGCGTTCCGGCTGATGAGCCAGGCCAAGCACACCGGCAAGCTCGTCCTCACCGTCCCCCGGCCGCTCGCCGCCGACGGCACCGTGCTGGTGACCGGCGGCACCGGCACGCTCGGCGCGGCGGTCGCCCGGCACCTGGTCGCCGAGCACGGCGTCCGGCACCTGCTGCTGGTGGGCCGGCGCGGCCCCGACGCGGCCGGAGCCGGCGAACTCCGGGCCGAGTTGGCCGCGGCGGGCGCCGAGGTGACCGTGCTGGCCTGCGACACGGCCGACCGGGAGGAGCTGCGACGGGTGCTCGGCACGATCCCGCCCGAGCACCCGCTCACCGCCGTCGTGCACTCCGCGGGCGTCACCGACGACGCCGCCGTCACCGTCCTGGAGCCCGGTCAGCTCGGCCCGGTGCTGCGCCCCAAGGTCGACGCCGCCTGGCACCTGCACGAGCTCACCCGCGACCTCGACCTCACCGCGTTCGTGCTGTTCTCCTCGCTCGCCGGCACTCTCGGCAACCCGGGGCAGGCCAACTACGCGGCGGGCAACACCTTCCTCGACGCGCTGGCGGCGCACCGGCACGCGCTGGGCCTGCCCGCGGTCTCGCTCGCCTGGGGCCTGTGGGAGAGCGCCAGCGGCATCACCGCCGACCTCTTCGAGGAGAAGCAGCACGCCGTCGCGCACAGCCTGCTCACCACCATGTCCGACGCCGAGGCGCTCGCGTTGTTCGACGCCGGGCTCGCCGGGGGCCGCGCCGACCTGGTCCCCGCCGGGATCAACCTGGCCGCGGTCCGGGCGGCGGCCGAGACCCGGGCGGCGCCCGCGGTACTGCGCGGCTTCCTGCGCCCCGCCCGCCGCCGGGCCGGCGGCCGGAGCGCCGTCCAGGGCTCGCTGGCGCGGGAACTCGCCGGCCGTTCCGCGGCCGAGCAGCGCGGCCTGCTGCTGGACCTGGTGCGCGGCAACGTCGGCGCCGTGCTCGGCCACCCCGCGCCGGAGACGATCGACCCCCGGCGCCCGTTCCAGGAGATCGGGTTCGACTCGCTGACCGCCGTCGAACTGCGCAACCGCCTGAACACCGAGACCGGCCTGCGGCTGCCCGCCACCCTGGTCTTCGACCACCCGAGCGCGGCCGCGCTCGCCGAGTACCTGCGCGAGCGGCTGGGCGGCCGGACCGAGGGCGCCGCCGTCAGCGCCAGGGCCGCGTCCGGCGGCACCGACGAGCCGGTCGTGATCGTCGCGATGGCCTGCCGTTTCCCGGGCGGAGTCCGGTCCCCGGACGACCTGTGGGACGTGGTCGACACCGGCCGGGAGACGGTGGCGGGCTTCCCCGAGGACCGCGGCTGGGACCTGGACACCCTCTTCGACCCCGACCCCGACCACCCCGGCACCTCGTACGTCGACCGGGGCGGCTTCCTGGAGGAGGCCGGGCACTTCGACGCCGAGTTCTTCGGCATGAGCCCGCGTGAGGCGCTGGGAACCGACCCGCAGCAGCGCGTCCTGCTGGAGACCGCCTGGGAGGCCCTGGAGCGGGCCGGCATTCCCGCCGGGACGCTGCGGCGCAGCCGTACCGGCGTCTTCGTCGGCATGACGTCCTACGGATACCCGGCCGGCGCGTCGCGGGAGGCCGAGGCGGTCGAGGGCTACCTGCTGACCGGTGCGGCCAGCAGCGTCGCGTCCGGCCGGATCGCCTACGCCCTCGGCCTGGAGGGCCCGGCGATGACCGTCGACACGGCCTGCTCGTCGTCGCTGGTGGCGCTGCACCTGGCAGCGCAGTCGCTGCGCAACGGCGAGTGCGACCTCGCGCTGGCCGGCGGCGTCACCGTGATGCCCTCACCGAGCGTCTTCGTCGGCTTCAGCCGCCAGCGCGGCCTGGCGCCGGACGGGCACTGCAAGCCGTTCGGGGCGGGCGCCGACGGCACCGTCTTCTCCGAGGGCGTCGGTCTGCTGCTGGTCGAGCGGCTGTCGGACGCCCGGCGCAACGGGCACCAGGTGCTCGCGGTGGTGCGCGGCTCCGCCGTGAACTCCGACGGCACCAGCAACGGCCTGACCGCCCCCAACGGGCCCTCCCAGCAGCGGGTGATCGAGCAGGCCCTCGCCAGTGCGGGCATCACCCCGGCGGACGTGGACGCGGTCGAGGCGCACGGCACCGGGACGACGCTCGGCGACCCGATCGAGGCCCAGGCGCTGCTGGCCACCTACGGGCAGGACCGGCCCGACGGGCAGCCGCTCTGGATCGGCTCGGTCAAGTCCAACATCGGCCACACCCAGCAGGCCGCCGGCGTGGCGAGCGTGATCAAGACGGTCCAGGCGATGCGGCACGGCCGGCTGCCGGCGATCCTGCACGTCGACGAGCCAACGCCGCACGTCGACTGGGAGTCCGGAGCCGTCTCGGTGCTCACCAGGGCGGTGCCGTGGCCGGAGACCGGGCGGGCCCGGCGGGCGGGCGTGTCCGCGTTCGGCATCAGCGGCACCAACGCCCACGTCATCCTGGAGCAGCCGGCCGCCGCCGACCGCGCCACCGCGCCGGCACCCGCCGCCGCCGACCCGGCCGTCCTGGTACCGGACCCGGGCACCGCCGCGCTGCCCTGGCCGGTGTCGGGCAGGACGCCGACGGCGCTGCGCGCCCAGGCCGCCCGGCTCGCCGGGTACGCGGCGGGCGACGGCGCGGCCGACCCGGCCGACACGGCCTGGGCGCTGGCCACCGGCCGGGAGGCGTTCGAGCACCGCGCCGTGGTCCTCGGCCGCGACCGCGACGACCTGGCGGCAGCGCTGGCCGCGCTCGCCGCCGACCGGCCGCACCCGGCACTGGTCCACGGCCCGGCCGCCGCCTCCGGGCCGGGCCGAACCGTCCTGGTCTTCCCCGGCCAGGGCTCGCAGTGGGACGGCATGGCGCTCGACCTGCTGGAACGCTCACCGGTGTTCGCCGCGCACCTGGCCGCCTGCGCCGACGCGATCGACCGCCACACCGACTGGTCGCTGCTCGACACCCTGCGCGGCGGACCGGGCGCGGCCGACCTGTCGCGGGTCGACGTGGTCCAGCCCGCGCTGTTCGCCGTGATGACCTCGCTGGCCGAGCTCTGGAAGTCCGCCGGTGTCCTCCCGGACGCGGTCGTCGGCCACTCCCAGGGGGAGATCGCCGCCGCCTACGTGGCGGGGGCGCTGTCGCTGGACGACGCGGCCCGCGTGGTCGCACTCCGCAGCAAGGTCCTGACCCGGCTCGCCGGGACGGGCACCATGGCCTCGGTGCCGCTGCCCGCCGAGGAGGTGGCCGCCCGCCTGGCCGAGGCCGACGACGTCCACCTGGCCGCGGTCAACGGGCCGGACAGCACGGTCGTCGCGGGCGGCGCGGACGCCGTCCGGGCGTTCGTCGAGCGGTACCGGGCCGAGGGCGTCCGGGCCCGGCTGATCCCCGTCGACTACGCCTCGCACACCCCGCACATCGACGCGCTGCGCGACGAGCTGCTGGAGGTGCTGGCCCCCGTCAGCCCGCGGACCGGCACCGTGCCGTTCTACTCCACCCTCACCGGCACGATCGTCGACACCGCCGAACTGGACGCCGACTACTGGTACCGCAACCTGCGGCACACCGTCCGGTTCGCCGAGGCCACCGAGGCGCTGCTGGGCAGCGGCCACCGGCTGTTCGTCGAGTCCGCGCCGCACCCGGTGCTGACCGTCGGCGTGCAGCAGACCATCGAACGCGCCGAGGTCCCGGCGCACGCCCTCGGCACCCTGCGGCGCGACGAGGACGGCGGCCGCGAGCTGCTGGCCGCCCTCGCCCGGGCCTACACCCACGGCGCCCCGGTCGACTGGACGACGGTGCTCGCCCCCGCCACCGCACGGCCCGCCCTGCCGACGTACGCGTTCCAGCGCACCCCGTACTGGCTCAAGCCCTCGACGGTGGCCGGCGACGTCTCGGCCGCCGGACTGGCCGACACCGGGCACCCGCTGGTCTCGGCCGGGCTGTCGGTCGCTGCCGACGGCCGGCGGATCCTCAGCGGGCGGGTCTCCCTGCGCAGCCACCCGTGGCTGTCCGACCACCGGGTGGAGGACGCCGCCCTGGTGCCCGGCACCGCCTTCGTCGAACTGGCGCTGTACGCGGCGCGCGAGACCGGCTGCGCGGCGGTGGACGAGATCACCCTGCTCGCGCCGCTGGTGCTTCCCGAGCAGGGCGCCGTCCAGCTGCAGGTCGTCGTCCTGGCCGAGGAGGACGGTGCGCGCCCCGTCACGGTGCACTCGCGCCCCGAGTCCGACGACCCCGACGCGGAGTGGACGCTCCACGCCACCGGGTCGCTGGCCGTGGCCGCGGGCCCGGCGGCGGAGCCGCTGACCGTGTGGCCGCCGGACGGGGCCGAACGGCTCGACGCCGGCGCCGCGTACGACCGCTTCACCGCCAAGGGCCAGGTCTACGGGCCGGTGTTCCAGGGCTTGCGGGCGGTCTGGCGGCGGGAGGGCGACCTCTACGCCGAGGTCGCTCTCCCCGAGGACGTCGACCCGGAGGGGTTCGGTGTCCACCCCGCACTGCTCGACGCCGCCCTGCACGCCCTGATGGCGGCGCCGCCCGCACCGGCCGACGCGGCAGACGGGTCGGCGGTGCTGCTGCCGTTCTCGTGGACCGGTCTCTCGCTGGAGGCGGCCGCCGGGCGCACGCTGCGCGTCCGGGTGCGCTCCGGCGCCGACCGCTCCGTGGGGCTGGACCTGGCCGACGGCGCCGGCCGCCCGCTCGGGCGGATCGGGGCGCTGCGGCTGCGGCCGCTGACCCAGGGCCCGGGTGGGCTCGGGGCCGGCCGCGGCCGGGGGCCGCTGCTGGCCACCCGGTGGGTCGAGGCCGGCCCGGCCGGCGAGGCCGCGCCGTCGCTGGCCCTGGTCGGCGTGGCCGGCGTCACCGGCGACCGCTCCCCCCGGTACGCCGACCTGGACGCGCTGCGCGCGGCCGTCGCGGCCGGCGCCCCGGCACCGGACGCCGTGGTGGTGGACTGCGGCGCCGCGCGGGCGGGGTCGGGCGACCCGGCCGAACGGGCGCGCCGGGCGACCCGCCACGCGCTGGGACTGGTCCAGCAGTGGCTGACCGAGGAGGCGTTCGCCGGGGCGACGCTGGTCCTGCTCTCGCGCGGCGCGGTCGCCGTCACGGACCGGGACGGCACGCCCGTCACCGCGCACGAGGACGTGCCGGACCTCGCTGCGGCCGCCGTCTGGGGGCTGGTCCGCAGCGCGCAGTCGGAGAACCCGTTCAGGTTCCTGCTCGTCGACGTGGACGCGGACACCACCGAGGACGCGCTCGCCGCGGCCGTCGCCGCCGGGGAGCCGCAGGCCGCGGTGCGCGGAGGCAGGGTCCACCTGCCTCGGCTGGCCCGGCCGGCGGCCGCCGCGCCCGTGCCCTCGGCTGCGTCCGTGCCCTTGGCTGCGTCCGTGCCGGGGTCCACGCCGGGGTCCGGGCCCGTGCCGGGGTCGGCGCCCTCGTCCTTCGGGCCGGGCGGCACGGTCCTGGTCACCGGCGGCACCGGCACCCTGGGCGGCCTCGTCGCCCGACACCTGGTGACCGCGCACGGCGTCGACCACCTGCTGCTGATCAGCCGCAGCGGCCCGCTGGCGGACGGCGCCGGCGAGCTGGCCGCCGAACTGGGCGGCCTCGGCGCCACCGTCACCGTCACCGCCTGCGACACGGCGGACCGCGAGGCACTCGCCGCGGTGCTCGCGGCGGTCCCCGACGAGCACCCGCTGACCGCGGTGGTGCACGCCGCCGGGACGCTGGACGACGCCACCGTGGCCGGGCTCACCCCGGAGCGGCTCGACGGCGTGCTGCGCCCGAAGGCCGACGCCGCGTGGCACCTGCACGCCCTGACCGAGCACCTCGGGCTGTCGGCGTTCGTGCTGTTCTCCTCCGCCGCGGGCGTCCTCGGCGCCCCCGGCCAGGCCAACTACGCCGCCGCCAACAGCTTCCTCGATGCGCTCGCCACCCACCGGCAGGCCCGGGGGCTGCCCGCGGTGTCCCTGGCCTGGGGCCCGTGGGAGCAGACCAGCGCGCTCACCGCCCACACGGAGGGCGCCCGGGGGACCGGCCCGGTCCGCCGCGGCCTCGCCCGGCTCACCACGCCGGACGCGCTGGACCGCTTCGACGCCGCCCTCGACGCGGGCCCCGCGGCCCTGGTCCTGGCCGAACTCGACCTGCGGGCACTGCGCGCCCAGGCGGCCGCCGACGCCCTGCCGCCGGTCCTGCGCGGACTGGTCCGGGTGCCGCAGCGCCGGGCGGACGACACCGGCCCCGCCCTCGCCGAACGGCTCACCGGCCGGGCACCGGCCGACCAGCTGGCCCTGGTGGCCGAGGTGGTGCACGGCCACACGGCCGCCGTCCTGGGCCACGGCTCACCCGCCGGCATCGCCATCGACCGCGCCTTCCAGGAGCTGGGCTTCGACTCGCTGACCGCGATCGAGCTGCGCAACCGGCTCAGCCGGGCGACCGGTCTCACGCTGCCGGCCACCCTGGTCTTCGACTACCCGACGGTGGGGGCCCTGGCCGCGTACCTGAGGGAGCGTCTCGCCCCGCCGGAGCAGTCGCCCGCCGAGACGGTGCTCGCCTACCTCGACCAGCTGGAGGCGGCGTTGGCGGCGCTGCCCCAGGAGGACTCGGACGCCTCGATCGACCAGCGCCTGCGACTGCTGGCCTTCCGCCCGAGGACCGCACCCGGCGGCCCGCAGGATGCGGGCGCGGGGAACGGATCCGCAGGCGCACCCGCGGACGGGGCCACCGACGGCACGACCGACGGCGCCCCGGGCGGCGCCGGGATCGGGACGGCCTCGGCCGACGAGCTGATGGACCTGATCGACCGCGAGTTCCGCCAGGGGTGACCGTCGCCGGGGGGAGCGGCTCCGGCCGGTCCCCCCCCCGGCCGCGGGCCCCTGGCCCGGACCCGTCACCGGCCTCACGTGCCCGGAACGCCCTCACCTGCCCGGAACGCAGCGGACCCCCTTCGGCGAGGACATGATCCTCGCCGAAGGGGGTCCGCTGCCGCCGGGCCCGGGGCCGCCGACGGGCGGCGCCGGTGGCGCCCGGACGCAGCCGCGTCCTCAGCCCGCCAGTTCGGTCAGGTCCGAGGCGGTCAGCTGCAGGCCGGCCGCGGCGACGTTCTCCTCCAGGTGCTCCAGGACACTGGTGCCCGGGATCGCCAGCACCGCCGGCGAGTGGGCGAGCAGCCAGGCCAGCGCGACCTGATGGGTGGTCGCGCCGTGGCGGGCGGCGACGGCCTCCACCCGGACCGGGTCGATCTTCTCGCCGCCCCCGCCGAGTGGGAAGAACGGCACGTAGGCGATGCCCGCCCGCTCGCAGATCGCCAGGAGGTCGGCGTCGGCCCGGCGGTGCACGTGGAACTGGTTCTGCACGGCGGCCACCGGGGCGATGGCCCGGGCCTCGGCGAGCTGGGCCGCGTCGACGTTGCTGACGCCCAGGTGCCGGATCAGCCCCTCGGCGTGCAGCTCGGCCAGGGCCTCGAAGCGGTCGCCGATCGACTCGCCACCCGGCTCGCCCATGCCGCCGACCCGCAGGTAGACCAGGTCGAGGCGGTCCACGCCGAGCCGGCGCAGGTCCTCCTCGACCAGGCCGCGCAGCTGCTCGGGGGTGGCCTCGGCGGTGGGCACCACACCGCCCTCCAGCATCGGGCCGACCTTGGTGGCGATCACCAGGTCGTCGCGGTACGGGGAGAGCGCCTGACGGATCGTCTCGTGCGACTGGAGGTCGCCGAAGCCGTAGAAGCCCGCGGTGTCGATGTGGTTCACGCCGAGTTCGACGGCGCGGCGCAGGACGGCGACGGCCGACTCGGGGTCGCGCACCGAGCCGCCGAGGGCGATCCGCATCGCTCCGAAACCGAGCCGGTTGACCCGCAGGTCACCGCCGAGCAGGAATTCTCCGGCGGAGGAGGCCGTGGTGGTGGTCATGTGTGTGCATCCTCGGGTTGTCGGTTGGACAGGTCAGGTCTGAGCAGGTCGGGAGCCCCCGACGCACGCGGCCCGGCAGTGCGGACACCGCCGGGCCGGATCGCCGCACAGGGCCGGTCACGCCTCCTGCGGCTGGGCCCCCTGCGACTGGGCGGCCTCGGCCGCCTGTCGCGGAACCGGCGCGGGCGCCACCACCGTCTTCGGCAGGAACAGGGTCGGCACGACCGCGAGGACCAGGAAGCCGACGCCCCACCAGAAGGTGGTGCTGTAGGCGTGTGCCAGACCGGTCGGGCCGACGGTGCCGTCGGGCGCCCGGTCAGTCTGGTCGGACAGCTGGATCTGGAGCACCACACTGATCACGGCGGTGCCGGCCGACAGGCCGAGTTGCTGGAAGATCCGCGAGGCGCCGGTCGCCCGGGCGATCTGCTGCGGCGGCAGCCCGACGTAGAGTGCGGTCGACATGGTCAGCACCACCATCGCCAGGCCCACGCCGGAGACCAGCATGGCCGTGATGATGAGGACCCGCGAGGTGCCCGCGTCGAACATCGGGTAGAAGGCGGCGCCCGCGATCGCCAGGACGATGCCCACCACGCCGACGAGCCGCGGGCCGAGCTTGTTGAACACCCGGCCGAGCAGGACGGAGGTGACCACCGAGCCCACCCCGAAGGCGACCAGCAGCACGCCGGTGCTCATCGGGCTCTCGCCGTGGACCTGCTGCAGGAACAGCGGCTGGACGATGCCGGCGCCCATGGTGAGCCCGACCAGCAGCAGCAGGGTGCAGGACGTCGCGAAGCCCCGGTACTTGAACATCTGCATCGACACCAGCGCGTCGACGTTCGGCCGCGCGGCGTGCACGCCGAATCCGGCGAGCAGCGCTCCGCCGACCGCGAGCAGCGCGATCACCTGGCCGCTGCCGAAGCCGACCGCGCCCGCCCGGGAGAAGCCGTAGACGATGGCCACCAGGCCGGGGACGAGCAGCAGCACCCCGAGCACGTCCAGCTTGGCGGCGGTCTCCGCCTTCATGTTCGGCAGGTTGCGGCCCGCCACCAGGAAGGCGATCACCCCGATCGGGATGTTGATGAAGAACATCCACCGCCAGTCGATGCCGTCGACGATGACCCCGCCGAGGACCGGGCCGAGTGTCGGGCCGATCATGCCGGGGATCGCCATCAGGGCGACCAGTTTCGCCCGGTGCTCCATGCCGGCGAGCCGCATCAGCATCGCCTGGCCGACCGGGACCATCATCCCGCCGCCGAGGCCCTGCAGCACACGGGCCGCCACCAGCATCCAGATCGAGGTGGACAGGCCGCACAGGACCGATCCGACCAGGAAGACGGCCAGCGAGACGATCCACATCGTCCGGGGCCCGAAGCGGTCCGCGGCCCAGCCGGCGAGCGGCATGCCGACCATCAGGGCGAGCAGGTAGGCGGTCACCACCCACTGCAGGGTCGCCACCGAGGCCGACAGGTCGTGGGCGAGCGTGTTGAGCGCCACGCTGACCATGGTCCCGTCGAGCTGCATCACCAGCAGGCCGATCAGGACGACCCCGGCGACTCTCAGCAGCTCCGGTGGTAACGGCTGGCTCTTGCCTGCGGGCTGGGCGTCACTCGAACTCTGCGCCATCAGACTCCCTCGCGAACGTCCGCATATCCGGGCCTTTCGATCACGGCATCAGGCTCCCACAAGCTTGCGTGACACGCAACCAGTTGCAGACTCTGCAGAAGTCTGCCGATCACGACGGCTCGGCGGCCGAGCCGGGGAGGGTTCAGCCCTCCTTTAGCGCACCGGGCTTCCATGGGCCCCCAGCATCCCGAGAGGTGACCCTGTGCGTATCCTTTTCGCCCCGCTCCCCAGGGCTTCCCACCTGTACTTCGTCGCACCGCTGGCCTGGGCCTGCCGGGCGGCCGGGCACGAGGTGCGGATCGCCGCACCGCCCGACCTCACCGAGGCGGTGGTCCGGGCCGGACTGACCCCGGCCGAGATCGGTGCCGGACCGCACCCGGCGGCACCCGCGGCGCCCACCCCTCCCGGCGGCCGGCCCGCCACTCCCGGCCTCCTCGCCGAGGCATCCGACGACGAGCGCCGCAGGCTCCTCGACCTCAGGTTCGCCCCCCTGGTCGACACGGCCGTCCGCACCGCCCCCGACCTGGTGCGGTTCGCCGAGTACTGGCGCCCGCAGCTCGTCGTCGCCGATCCGATGGCCTTCGCCGCACCGCTGGTCGCGGCGGCGCGGGACATCCCGTTGCTGCGCCACCTCACCGGGCCCGACATCATGCACCGCACCCACAACCCGATGCACGGGCCGACGACCGGCGACGAGTACACCCCCAACTGGCCCACCGGGCTGGCCGAGCTCTTCGCGGAGTTCGGCGCGGCGGTCCGCGACGACTACGCGTCGGGCAGCATCGACCCCTGGCCGGGCAGCGTGCAGGTACCGGACGCACCCGCCCGCATCCCCGTGCGCTTCGTCCCGTACGACGGCGCGGCCGCCGCGCCCGACCGGACCCCGGAGCCGAGCGGCCGCCCGCAGGTCTGCGTCAGCTGGGGCGAGCGGGGCGAGCCCGACGGCGGGGTCGGTGAGGCGCCCGTCCTCACCCGCGTCCTCGACGCGCTCGCCGCCCGGGACGTCGACGTCGTCCTCACCGGCAGCGGGATCGACCGGGTCCGGCACCGCCCGCTCCCGGACCGGATCCGCCTCGCCGACGGCCTTCCGCTGCACGCGCTCGTGCCCGACTGCGCCGCCGTGATCAGCGAGGGCGGCACCAACACCATCCTCACCGCCGCCTCGCTCGGCGCCCCGCAGGTCCTGCTCCCCCTGGTGGAACGGCCGCCGAACGCGGCGAACTTCTGCGAGAGCGGCGCGGGCATCACCCTGAGCGGCACCGATGCCGGCACCGAGGCCATCGGCGCCGCGGTCGACTCGGTGCTCGCCGACGACGGGATCCGGGCCGCCGCCCGGAAGATGCGCGACGAGATCGCCGCCGCCCCGTCGCCCGCCGACCTGGTGCGCACGCTGGAGCAGCTGGCCTGACCGCACCGGCCGGCCCCGGCCCGGCGGGACGCCTCCCGGCACCGGGAGGCGTCCCGCCCGTCGTCGTCCCGTCATCGTCCGGCCGGCCGGCCGGCCGTCGTTCACGACCGCCGAGCGGACACCGTCATCTTCTTGACCCCGTAGAACTCCGAGTCGTGGAAGACCGCGTCGCCCGTGGCCCGCAGCTCGGTGAAGGCGTCCATGAGTCCGTTGAGGGCGATCTCGGTCTCCAGCCGGGCCAGCGGCGCACCGAGGCAGAAGTGGATGCCGTGGCCGAACCCGACGTGGCGGTTCGGGTCGCGGTCGATGTCGAACCGCTCCGGCTCCCGGAACTGCCGCTCGTCGTGGTTGGCCGACAGGATCGACGGCATGACGATCCCGTTGGCCGGGATGACGCCGCCGGCCAACTCCAGCTCCTCGGTGGCGATCCGCAGCGCCCGGGGGAACGGCGGGCGCCACCGGACGACCTCCTCCAGCGCCGCGGGCACCAGGGACCGGTCGGCCCGGATCCGGGCCTCGGCCTCCGGGGTGTCCCCCAGGCAGAGCAGGGTGTTGCCGAGCAGCAGCGTGGTGGTGATGTGGCCGGTGTTGAGCAGCAGGGCCGCGAAGGTGGCCACCTGGAGGTCGGTCAGCCGCTGCCCGTCGAGCTCCGCCGCGGCCAGCGCGCCGAGCACGTCCCCGGTCGACCCGTCCGAGCGCCGGCGCCGGACCTCGGCCACCAGGTACTCGTCGAGCTCCTTGGTGGTGTCCGCGATGGCCTGGGCCGCGGCCTGGTCGGACTCCGAGTCGTCGGCCCGGATGCCGAGCAGCCGGTCGGCGCACTGCCGGAAGAACGCCCGGTCGGCCGGCGAGATGCCGAGGAGTTCGGCGATCACGATGACCGGCAGCGGGTAGGCCAGGTACTCGACGAAGTCGAAGGTGTCGTCCGGGGCGGCGGCCAGCAGCTCCTGGACGATCTCACCGATGCGTGGCCGCAGGGCGGCGACGGTCTTCGGGGTGAACGCCTGGCTGACCAGCTGCCGCAGCTTCCGGTGGTCCGGCGGATCCTGCCAGGGCAGGTTCGCGCTGAGCTTCTCCTCGCCGAAGACCGGCATGAGCCGGCCGATGTTCGACGAGAAGCGCGCCGGGTCGGAGAACACCTCCTGGACGTCGTCGTACCGGAAGACGAAATAGTGGCCGCGCTCGTCCTGCCAGAGCGGCTGCTCGTCGCGCATCCGCCGCATCCATTCCAGGAGCTCGGCGCCGCCGTCGGTGAACAGCGGCATCCGGACGGTTTCGCCCGTGCTCATCACACCTCCCGTATCGGGCCGCGGGATTCCGGCGAATCCCGTTTCGCGGCCCGCGACAGCGGCCCAATTTATCAACGAACCGGCGGCCTGTCGTGGGAAAAAATACCCGGGACCGCATATTAGTGAGATTTTAGATTTCACCGCTAGCCTGACATCCGCCATGGACAAACGAATTCCGACGACCGCGGCACCGGCAATCCCATGACGCCGGTATTCCCGTGGTGTCGGTAATCCCGCGGCGCCGGAAATCCGACGATTCCGGCCGTGCCGCACCGCCGCCGAAACAGGAGCTGCCATGACCGAGGCCACGTCGGCACCGCACAGTGGCGACCTTCCCGAGGTGCCCGACTTCCCGATGTCGCGCGGCTGCCCGCTCGACCCGGCGCCGATGTACACGCGGCTGCGCACCGAGCGGCCGGTCACCCAGGTCGCGCTGCCCAGCGGGCAGAAAGCCTGGCTGGTCACGAGCTACGCGCACGTGCGCGCGCTGGTGACCGATCCGAGGATCAGCTCGGACCACCACCACCCCAACCTGCCGCTGCTCGTCCCGCTCGGCCTCTCCGAGGAGGGCGCCCAGGGCGGGGAGTCCCAGGCGATGGGCAACACCCTGGTGGGGCTGGACCCGCCGGAGCACTCCGCGCCGCGGCGGATGGTCATCGCCGAGTTCACCGTCCGGCGGATCCAGGAGCTGCGGCCCCGCATCACGGAGATCGTGGAGAGCTGCATCGACGACCTGATCGCCGCCGGCCCCGGCGCGGACCTGGTCGGCACGGTCGCGGTGCGCGTGCCCTCGATGGTGCTGTCCGAACTGCTCGGCGTCCACCCGCCCGACCGCGAGTTCTTCCACACCCGCACCTCGGCGATGCTCAGCCGCGCGAGCACCCCCGAGGAACGCCGCACCGCCATGATCGAACTGGCCACCTTCATCGACGGCCTGATCCGGGAGAAGGAACAGGAGCCGACCGACGACGTGCTCGGCCGGCTCGTCGTGAACAACCGGGAGACCGGGGTGTTCACCCACATGGGCCTGATCCAGATGGCCTACCTGCTGCTGGTCGCCGGCAACGAGACGACCGCGAACATGATCGCGCTGGGCACCACCGGCCTGCTGGAGAACCCGGAGGTGGTGGCCGAGCTGATCGCGGACCCGAGCCGGATCGGCCGGACCGTCGAGGAACTGCTCCGGTACTTCACCATCTCGGACGTGCTGCTCAGGACGGCCCGCGAGGACATCGAGATCGACGGCGTGACGATCCGCAAGGACGACGGCGTCCTGCTCGGCCTGGGCTCGGCCAACCGGGACGAGACGGTCTTCGACAGCCCCGACCGGCTGGACATCCACCGGGGCGCGCGGCACCACATGGCGTTCGGCTACGGCATCCACCAGTGCCTGGGCCAGAACCTCGCCCGGGCGGAGCTGGAGATCGTCTTCACCACGCTGTTCGCGCGGCTGCCGGGTCTGCGGCTGGCCGTGCCCGTGTCGGAGCTTCCGTTCAAGCAGGACTCCAACACCTACGGCCTGCACGAGCTGCCCGTCACCTGGTGACGGTCCGCCCGGCGCCGGGCGGGCTCCTGACCGCCCCGGCCACCTCCCCGGACCACTCCGAACGGAAAGGACCCCCCCCGTGCGCATCGTCGTCGACCGCGACGTCTGTATCGGCGCCGGCCAGTGCGTGCTCACCGAGCCCCGCGTCTTCCAGCAGAACGACGAGGACGGCATGGTCGAGCTGCTGACCGACCGTCCCGACCCCGGCACGACCGCGACCGTGCGGGTCGCGGTCAGCCTGTGCCCGGCCCGGGCGCTGTCGATCGAGGACTGAGCGCCCGCACGGGGGAGGCCGCCGGTTCCGGCGGCCTCCCCCCATGTCTGCCCCGGCGCCCGCCGGTCGTCGCCAGCCGTGCGCCGGCCTCCTCCGACGGGCCGTCGGACACCGATGACGGGAGAACCCGTGGACACCGAACAGTCGTCCCCCCTGGCCGGCACCGGCCTGCGCGGCCTGGTCGGCGACCGGGCCGCCGAACTCGGCGGCCGCAACCGCTGGCACCAGCTGGAGTGCGACCTCACGGACGCCGCCGCGGTGGACCGGGCGGTCGCCGAGAGCCCCGCCGAGGTGGTCGCGCACTTCGCCGCGTTCACCGACCTCAACGCGGCGGCGGCGCAGACCGGCGACCGCGACGGCCCCTGCTACCGGGTGAACGTCGACGGGACCGCGAACCTCGCCGCCGCGTGCCGCCGGCACGGCCGCTACCTGATCCACGTCTCCACCGACTACGTGTTCAGCGGCGACCAGGAGGAGCCGTACCGGGAGACCGACCGGCCCGACCCGCTGGACTGGTACAGCCGGACCAAGCTCTGGGCCGAGCGCGAGGTGCAGGAGTCCGGCTGCGCGTTCTCCGTCCTCCGCCCCAGCTTCCCGTTCCGGGCCCGCTATCGGCGCAAGGAGGACCTGGTCCGCAAGCTGGTCGGCTGGCTCGCCGCCGGCCGGATCCCGCCGATGTTCGAGGACACCCTGGTGACCCCCACCTTCGTCGACGAGTTCGCCGCGGCCGTCGAGCGGGTGGCACAACTCCGGCCGCTGGAGGGCCTGTTCCACTGCGCGGGCGGCAGCTCGCTGTCCCCCTACGACCTCACGGTGACGGTGGCCCGCACCTTCGGGCTCGACGCGGCCCCCGCCGCCCGCGGCCGCCTCGCGGACTACCTGCGCGACGCCGGACGCCCGTACCCGCGCTGGCTGAACGTGTCCAACGAGCACGCGACCCGGGTACTCGGGGTGCGGTTCTCCCGCATCGAGGACGCCCTGGCCACGATGCGGGACCAACTCGCCCTCAGCGGGGAACTCCCGCGAACTCCCTGATCGAGCCGACCACGTAGTCGATCATCTCGGGGGTGATCCCGGGGTACACCCCGATCCAGAAGGTGTCCTCGGTGACGATGTCGCTGACCGAGAGGTCGCCCGACACCCGGAACGTGACGTCCGCGTACGCCGGGTGGCGCGTGAGGTTGCCGCCGAAGAGCCGACGGGTCGCGATCCGCCGCTCCTCCAGGAACGCCACCAACTCGCGGCGGGTGTACGGCGCGTCCTGCTCGACGGTCAGCACGAAGCCGAACCAGCTCGGGTCGGAGTCGGGGGTCGGCTCGGGCAGCAGCAGGCCGGGGACCCCGTCCAGCCCCTCCCGCAGCAGCCGCCAGTTGCGTCGGCGCGCCTCGCCGAACTCCTCGATGCGGCGCAGCTGGGTCACGCCCATCGAGGCCTGGAGGTCGGTGCTCTTCAGGTTGTAACCGACGTGGGAGAAGATGTACTTGTGGTCGTAGCCCGGCGGGAGGGTGCCGAGCTGCTGGTCGAAGCGCTTCAGGCAGCGGTCGTCCTCGCCCGGCTCGCACCAGCAGTCCCGGCCCCAGTCGCGGATCGACTCCACCAGTCGCGCGAGTGCCAGGTCGTTGGTGACCACACAGCCGCCCTCGCCGACCGTGATGTGGTGGGCCGGGTAGAAGCTCACCGTCGAGAGGTCGCCGAACGTGCCGGTGAGCCTGCCCCGGTAGCGCGAGCCGACGGCGTCGCAGTTGTCCTCGATCAGGAACAGGTCGTGCTGACGCGCCAGTTCGGCGACCTCCTCGGCGGCGAACGGGTTGCCGAGCGCGTGCGCGGTCATGATCGCCCGGGTGCGCGGCCCGATCGCGGCGGCGATGGCCTCCGGCGTCGGGTTGTAGGTGCCGAGTTCGACGTCGACGAAGACCGGGACGAGCCCGTTCTGGAGGATCGGGTTGACGGTGGTGGGGAAGCCCGCGGCGGCGGTGATCACCTCGTCGCCGGGGCGCAGCCGCACGTCCCCCAGCTGCGGTGAGGTCAGCGCGGTCAGCGCGACCAGGTTCGCCGACGACCCCGAGTTGGTCAGGTGGGCCTTGCGCCGCTTGAAGTACCTGGCAAGGTCGCGCTCGAAGCGGCGCGCGCTGGGGCCCGCCGCGATCCGCATGTCCAACGCCGCCTCGACCAGCGCCGCGCGGTCCTCCTCGTCGAGGACCGCGCCGGAGGTGAGCACCGGGGTCCTCCCCGGGACGAACTCTCCCTCGGCCTGGCTCTGGTGGTAGTCCCTCACCAGCTTCAGGATCGCTTCCTTGTCCTCACCCATGTGGTGGTACCTCCGTAGCCGTTGTCGGTGCGGCGCGCTTCCGCCGGGCGGATCCAGGGCGTGGCTCGGGTCTGCCGGGGTTCCCGGTCGACCAGGTGCAGGAGTTCGACCCGGCCGGGGCCGGCCGGAGCTCCGCTCCGTCTGGGCCTGTCCGGGCAGCCGGTACCGGCGGCACGACCGATCGGCCGAGCCGCGTCGGGACGAAGCGTCCCCCCCTGGGCACCCTCAGTGGGTGCCCACGGGGACAGGTTCGCCGCCGTCCCTAACAGCGAGCCTGGTCGGATCTAAAACCGGCGGCTCAGCCGCACCCCGCGCGGCCGTCGGGCCCGGGGCCGATCCCCAGGGCGTGGCGCAGGGCCTCGCGCAGCACCTCGGCGAACGACGGGGGGTTGACGCTGCTGAGCCAGTACCGGCCCGCCACCCGGACGGCCCCGGCGACCACGGCGGCCGTCACCGCCGGGGCCAGTTCCCAGCGTTCGGCGCCGGTCCGCTCGGCGATCGCGTCCGCCAGCGGCTCCTCGGCCATGCTGAACGCCTTCAGCGCCTCACCCTGCAGCGCGGGCGTGGACATGATCATCGCGAGCCCGGCCCGGTCGGGCTCGGGATCGGCGAAGACCTCGACCACCACCGCGATGAGGGCCTCGCCGAGCGGCTCCTCCGCGGGCCTGGCCCGCAGCGCCCCGCCGAGGCGGCGGGACTGGTCGGTCTGGCCGGCGCAGATCGCCTCCTCCCGGCTGGAGAAGTAGTTGTTGTACGTCCGGGGCGCCACGCCGGCGGCTTCGGCAATGTCGCGCACCCGCACCAGGGCCAGCCCCTCGGGGCCCTTCTCCAGCGCCAGCCGCAGCGCGGCGGCACCGATCGCCTCACGGGTGGCCTGCTTGTTGCGGGCCCGCATGCCCATCGGTTCGTCTGCGGTCATGGCTGGTCAGGGGGCCGGCCGGAACGCGCCGGACGGTCAGCCGCCCCCGTCCTCCTCTCATCGCCCGAAGCCTATGCACCGGCCCGGCCCTCGCGGAGGCCCGCACACCCCCGGGCCGGCACCTGAATGTCCGTCACTGTCCAAGCCCCCAACGGTATATGCGTGGCGCGACGCCGGGGCCGGCGTCGCGGAGAGCACCGTCCCGGGCGGCGGCCTCAGGACCGCGTCGGTAGCCCCGATCCGACGGGCAGGCTCACGGCGAGGCCTCCGCGGCGGCGTCGACCGGGGCCGGGGCGACCGCGGTGAACCGCCCGTAGCCACCGCGGAACAGCACCATCGGCCCGGCCTCGGCGCTGCACCCGGTTTTGGCGAGCCGGTGCACCCGGGCGACCACGATCATGTGGTCGCCCGCCGGATGCTCAGCCTCCACCGAGCACTCCAGCCAGGCCAACGCACCGTCGAGGACCGGCATCCCCGCGGGCGACGCCGACCAGGCCACCCCGTGGAACTTGGAGTCCCCGCTGGCCGTGGCCAGCCGCCGGGCCTGCCCGTACTGGCCGGCCGCCAGGAAGCAGATGCCGTGCCGCCGGCCGCCCCGCAGCCGGGGCCAACTGGTACTGGTGTGCGCCACGCAGAACGCCACCAGCGGCGGGTCCAGCGAGACGGACGTGAACGAGCTCACCAACAGCCCGACCGGCTCCCCGCCGTCCGTCCCGGTCACCGCCACCACGCCGGAGGCGAAGTGGCCCAGCACCCGCCGGAAGTCCGCCTGGTCGAACGCGTCGTCCCGGGGCTCGTCCAGCAGGTCGTTCAGTGCTTCGATACGGTTCGCTGCCATCCGGATCCTTCCACGGGTGCTCCCTGAACCGCCGTCCTGGCCGTTGTCCCGGCCATGGTCCCCCGCAGGGCTAATACAGGACTTGCCTCCGGCTAGCCTGCTCGCGCCCCGACCCGGCACCTCCGCCCCCGGGTCGGGGCGGCCGGAAGCACTTAGCCCCGACTTAGCGGCCGTTCCGACAATCGACCTCCACAGGCTGGGAGACCGGCACCCACGGACGGTGGAGGAACCGCAATGCCGCACCGAGCGAGATGGCGCACCGCCATCCCGGCCCTGCTCCGCTGGTGGCAGGGGGTCGGCGACCTGGGATACCTGATGGGCTGGGCACCCCCGCCCCCCTACTGTCCGGGGCCCACCCGGGTACCCGCCGCCCACACCGCCGCTCCCGACCCGCACCCGGCCCTGCCGTCCGGCCACCCCGAAGCCCTCGCCACCGACCGCTTGAGCCCCCTGGAGCGCCGTCTCTGGGAGGAGCTCGTTCTCCGCTTCCCCCGCTGACCGCGCCCGGCACACGCCTCGCCGAAGCGGCCCACCGACCCGACCGACCCGACCGGCCGCCCGCTAGAGTCCCCGGCATGACCCGCGTGAAGATCGAGATCTCCGTCCCCGAGAGCCACGTCGAGCAGGTCGTCGACGCCCTCCACGCCGCCGGCGCCGGCCGGCTCGGGGAGTACGCCCGCTGCACCAGCGTCTGGCGGATCACCGGCAGTTGGCTGCCCTCCCCCGCCGCCCGGCCCTACCTGGGCACGGCCGGCGAGGTGGAACGGGCCGAGGAGTGCCGGGTGGAGTCCTCCTGCGAGCGGGAGCAGGCCGCCGCCGTGCTGGCGGCCGTACGCGCCGCCCACCCCTACGAGGAGCCGGTGGTCAACTTCCTGCCGCTGTACGACCCCGCCGCGGACTGAGCCGGACGGCCCGCCCCGGCCGCCCCATCCGTACCACCCTCCCCGCCCCGGGGAATTCCCCTCGCCCCGGCCGTCCCGACGCCGTACCGTGGTCCGGTCAACGATCTTGGAGCACGCGGAGCGGGCGGTACACCATGCAGGACTACCAGGGCTGGGTCGACGAACACTACGGCGCCGTCGCGGACGCCTTCGCCGGCAACTTCGCCGACTTCCCCGAACTCGGCTCCGCCGTCACGGTCTTCGTCGGCGGCCGCAAGGTGGTCGAGCTGTGGGGCGGCACCGCCGACGAACGCACCGGCCGGGCCTGGACGCAGGACACCGTCGTCCCGGTGTTCTCCTGCGCCAAGGGCGCGGTGAGCATCAGCGCCCTGCTGCTCGCCCAGCGGGGCCGGCTCGACCTGGACGCCCCGGTCGCCCGCTACTGGCCCGAGTTCGCGCGCCACGGCAAGCAGGACATCACCACCCGGATGATCCTCGGCCACCGGGCCGGCATCCCGGCGCTGGACGCGGTGCTGCCGTTCGAGGAGGTCGCCGCCTGGGAGCCGGTGATCCGCGCGATCGAGGCCCAGCAGCCGCTCTGGGAGCCGGGCACCACCTACGAGTACCACGGCCATGTGTTCGGCTTCGCGGTCGGCGAGGTGATCCGCCGGATCACCGGCCTGACCCCGGGCGCGTTCCTGCGCAAGGAGATCGCCGAGCCGCTCGGCCTGCCGCTGTGGATCGGCCTGCCGGAGAGCGAACTCCCGCACCTGGCCCGGCTGGTGGAGGCCGACGGCCGCCGCCCGATGCCCGGCCCGGAGCACCTGCTCACCCGGATCGTCACCATGAACGGCGCCCTGGTCTTCCCCGGCCTGGACGTGCCGCACGGCTGGAACGACCCCGACCTGCACGCGGTCGAGCTCCCCGGCGCGGGCGCGGTCGCCTCCGCCACCGGGCTGGCCGGCCTCTACGCGGCCGCGGCCACCGGCCTGGACGGCGGCGAGCGGCTGCTGTCCGCCGACACCCTGACCGACGCGGTGCGCGAAGTCTCCTCCGGTGCGGGCTTCCTGGGCTTCGACCTGGGTGCCCGCTGGGGCTCCGGCCTGCTGCTGGACTCCGCCGGGTTCCGCCCGCTGCTCGGCGCGCGCAGCTTCGGCAACGACGGCGCCGGCGGCCAGTTCGCCTTCGGCGACGACGAGTTCGGCGTCGGCTTCGGCTACGTCGCCAACCGGATGATCGGCCACGGCGACGCCCGCGCCAACCGGCTCATCGAGGCGCTGCGCGGGTGCCTGGGGTGACGGCGTTCCTCGACCGGCTGATCGGACTCGCCGCCACCGCCGACCTCGGCGGGCTGGGCTACGACGCCTCGCTGCCCCGACTCGCCGCCCGCTTCGGCGACCCGTACGACTCGGGGCCGGTCCACAGGGGCACCCGCTGGCCGCACGCCTTCGGCTGGGGCGACGCGTGGACGGTGTTCTGCCGCTGCCGCCGGCTCCGCTCCTTCTCGCTGCCGACCTGGCACGGGGAGCTCGAACTCCCGGCGGACGGCCCGGAGTTGCTGACGTACGACACCCGCGTCACCGAGTCCGCGCTGGTCGCCGCGCTGACGGCGGCCGGCCTCGCCTGGGAGACCGTGACCTACGAGAACATCCCCGACCAGCGCACCCTGGAGGTGGCGCCGACCGAGGACGTCCGGGTCGCGTTCGTGCTGGCCGACCGGATCTCCCGGGACGAACCGCCCCTGGACGACTGGCTGTTGTACAAGGTCGGCCTCTGGGGCTACGACCACCCCGACTGCCCCGAGCGGGACCGCACCCTGCCGGACGACGGCTGGGGTGCGGCCGAACTCTGAGCCGGCGCCGGGCCGTTCCGTCCCCTGTGCGGAACGGCCCGCCGCCGACCGGCTACTTGAGCAGGAAGTCGACCGGCTACTTGAGCAGGAAGTCGTAGACCGCCTGCCGCCCGACCGGGTTGGCCGCCCGGGTCTGCACCGAGTGCGCCGCCCCCGGGACGATCACGATCTGCGGGTCGTGCGTCAGCTTCGCCTGCTGGTACAGCCACTCGTACGGGGTGGAGAGGTCCCGGTCCCCGCCGAGCAGCAGCACCGGCACGTCGGGCAGCTTGCGGTGCGCCGGCGGCAGCGGCGGCACCGGCTCGCGCGGCCAGTCCAGGCAGACCAGCAGGCTGCCCAGGCCGGTCGCGGTCGCCGGGTCGTACGGCCAGGTCTGCTCGGCGGTCAGCCGCTGCCGGGTGCGCTCCAGCGCGGCCGCCCGCCCCGCCACCGGGGTGTCCGAGGAGCCCCACGGGTAGCGCCCGTCGGCGCACAGGGTGGCGGCGTGCAGGCCCTGGCTGAGCAGTTCGGCCGGGGCGGCGTCGTTCTTGTGGACGTCGTCGATGAAGGCCTGGAGCTTCTGCGGGTTGCCGCCGGCCGCTTCGTGCAGGGCTTCCGGTACCCCGCCGTAGTTGGGGTCGGCGAACTCGTAGCTGGTGAGCGCGTCCAGGATCTGCGCGCCGTTGCCGTACTTCCGCACGGTGGCGGCGAGGTCGGCGGCCGGGTCGGTGGTGCAGCCGGTGGCCTGGCAGGCGGTGCGCAGCACCCGGGCGGTGGCGGGCAGCGCGACCAGGTCCATCGGGTCGTAGCCGCCCTGCGGCACCACCGAGTCGAGCACCAGCCGGTTCACGTGCGCCGGGTGGGCGAGGGCGTAGCGCTCGGCGACGAAGGTGCCGTAGGAGACGCCGTCCAGGGTCAGCCGGTGGTCGCCGAGGGCCTGGCGGAGCAGGTCGATGTCGGCGACGGTGTCCGCGCTGCTGTAGAAGCGGGCGTTCGGGCCGAGGGCGGTGGCGCAGTCGGCGATGGACTGCTTGCGGGGTAAGGCGAGGTCGGAGGAGCCCATGTCCTCCTGGAGGCCGGGGCACTGGAGGGCCCGCTCCCCGGTGCCGCGCTGGTCGTACATGATCAGGCGGTAGTCCTTGAGGACGGGTGCGATCTTGCCCGCGATCCGGCGGATCAGCGGGACGCCGGGCTGGCCGGGGCCGCCGGTGAGGAACAGCAGGTCGCCCTTGGGGGCGTCGGCGTTGCCGGTCATCGCCACGTCGAGCTGGAGGGTGCCGGGGGTCCGGCCGCTGTGGTCGAGCGGCACGGTGATGGTTCCACAGGTGAATTCGGGCGCGCCCTGGCAGGGGGCCTGCCCGGTGACGCCGCCGCCGTGGCGCTGGGGTTCGGCCGGGGCGGCGACGGCGGGGCCGGCCAGGGTGGTGCCGGCGACCACCGCGACGGCGCCCAGCAGGGCGGCGATGCGGCCGCGCGTGCTCGTCATGTTCGTCGGGGTTCCTTCCGCTCGCGCCGCGTCCGTCCTGACGCGGTCACGGGAAGAAGCCTGCGCCCGGGTGACTTCGAAGGCGAGCATTCGTGCCAGGATTCGACCAGGGTCGAAGGGTTGACGACCGAAAGGACGACAAACCCGACCGTTCCGGCAGGCTGGCAGAGGGGTGGACGGCATGATCCGGCTCACGATCGACTCGACCGGGCTCGCCCGCACCCGGTTCGTCGTCTCGCCGTTGCACGAGGCGGTCAACACCCTGACGGCCGCCTCCGCGCTCAACTCCCGTACCGGCCCGTACGCCTGGGTCGGCCGGTCCCGCCGGGTGCTGCGCCGGGAGGGGCTGGAGCTGCTGTCCGGGCTGGCGCTGGAGCGGGCCGGCGGCTACCTCCCCGACTTCCTCGCCCCGCACCCGACCGGGCCGGACCCGACGATCGCCGAGCAGCTGGAGGCCGTCCGCCGCGCCGACCCGGACCGGGTGCTGGCCGAGTTGGACACCGTCCGCCACGGGCTGCCCGCCGCCAACCTGGCCGGCCGGCCGCTGCCGGACGTGGTGCTGAGCGCGCTGCGGCGCGGCCCGCGCCACTTCGCCGAGCGGGTCGCGGACGAGCTGGGGCGGTACTGGGAGCTGGCGGTCGCCCCGTACTGGCCGGACGCCCGCGCGGTACTGGAGGCCGAGATCGACCAGCGCGGCCGGCACGTCGCCCGGTACGGCACCGGGTCGCTGTTCAACTCGCTCTCCCCGGAACTCTCCTGGTCGGACGGGCTGATCCAGCTGGAGAGCCGCTTCGAGGTGGACCTGCCGGCCCGCATGGTGCTGCTGATGCCGACGCTGGTCAGCCGCTCGATCCACGTCATCCTCGACACGGTCGACGGCTGCCACCGGGCGCCGACGCTGATGTACCCGATCACGCCGTCCGTGCCCGCGCCCCGGACACCCGCACCCGCCCTGGCCCAGCTGGTCGGGCCGACCCGGGCGGACCTGCTGGCCGCACTGGTGGACCCGGCGACCACCGCGGCGCTGGCCGCCCGGCACTTCCTCAGCCCCGGAACGGTCTCGTACCACCTGGGGGTGCTGCACCGCTCGGGGCTGGTCAGCCGGGTGCGCAGCGGGCGGGAGGTGCTGTACCGGCGGACGCCGCGCGGGGAGGAGCTGGTGACGTCGCACTGAGGAGCGCACCGATGAGCGCACTGCGGAGCGCACGGCGATGGGCGCATGAGCGGGCGCGTGCTCCTGATTTCGCGCCCCTCAGGTCCGTTTCACACCAACGCGCGCGGGAGCACCACCCGCACCCATTCCTCCGGCTGCGACAGGTGCGGAGCGTGACCGGCGCCCTGGTAGAGGTGCCGTTCCGCCTTCGGGAGGGTGAGGTCGATGATGTCCAGCACCTCGCCGTACATCGGCGGACTGTCGTCGCTCTGCGTGAGCAGCACGGCCTCGTTGAAGCCGCTGAGCGCGGTCAGGTCCAGATCCAGCGCGTCCGGGTCCCGCAGCTCGTCCAGGTAGGTCGGGGCATTGCGGATGAAGGTGTGCCGCACCGGCGCGGGCAACTGGGCCCACGCCCCCGGCCCGAAGGCGACGGTCTCCACGAACAGCTCCGCTGCCGCGGCCGACTCCGCCTGCTCCAGCAGCTCCCGGACGGCGGCGGTCCGGGAGGCGAGGGCGGCGGCGATCGGCCGCAGCTCCGGGTCGGTGAGCAGGATGCCGGTGCCGGGCGGCTCGTGCACAGCGAGGCCCCGTAGCAGGTCGGGCCGGACGGAGGCGAGCCGCAGCGCGATCAGCGCACCGTACGAGTTCCCGGCGACGAAGGCCGGAGCGAGCCCGAGGCCCTCGATCAGCCCGGCCAGGTCGGCGGCGTCCTCGTGCACCGAGCCCTGGGTCAGCGGGTCCTCGCTGCGGCTGTGGCCCCGGCGGTCGTAGGCGACGACGGTGGTGGACTCGGCCAGGCCCGGCATCACCCGGGCCCACGAGTCACCGTCGGTCCACGAGCCGTGCACCAGGACGACACCGGGGCCTTCGCCTTGGGCCTCGTAGTGCAGCCCGACCCCGTTCACCCTGATCTCGGCCATCACGAGCCTCCCGATCTCGGCGGTGCTCCCTCACCAGCCTGACACAGGCACGCGGAACGGACAGTCCGGTCAGGCGGGACGGACGGTCCGGTCAGATCGGGGACTCGAAGAGGTGGGGCTCCCAGTGACCGAGCCAGGAGCAGGTGGAGGAGGGCAGGGCCAGGCCCTCGGTGGACTCGTCGTACGGGAGGAAGGAGGTGGGCGCGAACCAGCCCTCACCGGGGTCGATGCGCAGGCGGAGCAGGCGCAGCGGGCGGTGCAGGGCGAGGTAGGCGCGCAGGTCGTCGGTGGAGGGGTGGTGGTCCTCGTAGCGGTCCTGGACGCAGCGGCAGATGGTCAGGATGTCGGTGTCGGCGAGGAGGAGGTAGCGGGGGCCGGGGCCGAGGTTCACGCAGAGTCGTCGGCGGGCCTTCCGGCGCTCGCCGTAGGGGAGGTTCTGGTGGTTGTCGACGTGGAGGCCGGGACGTCGGGCGGACTCGGGGAGGACGTGGGTGGTGGGCAGGCCCGGCGGGTCCTCGGCGTCACCGAGGGTGATCGGGTGGGGGTCGCCGAGGGTCTCGACCAGGGCGGCGACGGTGTCGCGGTCGGTGACGGTGTCGGGGAGCCGGAACAGCTCGACCAGACCGGAGGCGGGGGTGAAGTAGCCGGGGGCGAACCGCTCGGGGTAGCCGCCGGGCAGGGGCTCCCAGGCGTCGGGGTCGGGGACGACGGCGCAGGTCTCGTAGTCGGGCTCGAAGTAGAGCCGGCGGGGGCGGCCGTAGTCGCAACGGGCGTGCAGGGCGGCGGGGTTGCGGAAGGCGATCGCGGCGGGGTGCATGGCGGGTGGACTTCCTCGGGGTAGGTGGAGGGTCGGCGGGGGTCAGGTGAGGAGGACGCGCGCCCAGACGCGCTTGCCCGAGCCCCGGCGGACGACGACGCCGAAGTCGAGCGAGAGCTCACGGACGAGCTGGATGCCCCGGCCGCCCTCGTTGAAGCGGCGCAGGCGGGGCTTCTGGAGCGGCAGGTCGAAGCGCGGGTCCCACACTTCGAGGCGGCAGTCGCCGCCGAACTCCTGGAGGTAGAGGCGGATTTCGCCGTGGCCCTGGCAGGCGTGGACGACGGCGTTGGTGACGAGCTCGGAGCCGATGAGGACGAGGTCGTCGACCGTGTCGCCGCAGTAGCCCCAGAAGCCCAGCTGGTTGCGGATGTGGTGGCGGGCGGTGCGGACCGAGGTGGAGTGCTCGGTGAGGGTGAGCTCGGAGGTGCGGAGGAGAGGTGTGCTCAACGCGGACATGGGTGCCCCTTCGCTTCGACACGACGTCAGGTGCGTGTCCGTGCGGTCACGTTGAGTGTGGGGGAGTTCGATTCGAATTTGCAACCCGAACGCCACCAAAGAAGAAACAAATTAGTTGATCTTGAACGCGGCTAGACTGGCCGCACATCCAAGGGAGGGCAGCGTTGGGCACAGACCCGTCAGCGATCAGGAACATCCGCCTCGGCGAGGAACTACGGCAGTGGCGGCTGGAGAACAACAAGACGCTGGCCGACGTCACCGCCGGTCTGAGGGGCTGGAATCCTGCCCGGCTGAGCAAGATCGAACGAGCCCGTCTACCAGTGAGCGCCGCCGACTTGGCCACCTACCTGGACCACTGCGGGATCACGGGGGATGACCGCGCCGAGATCGAGCGTCTCGCCACGGACAGTCCTTCGAAGCACTGGTGGGAAGACCACGAGTTTGCCGACACAATCAGCGCCGCGTTCGCGGAGTTCCTCGGCCTCGAAGCTGATGCGACGCACATGCTCGACTACTTCCTGTCCGCCTTCCCCGGTCTGCTCCAGACCGAGAGTTATGCGCGAGAGGTGATCGCCGCCGGTCTCGACGGCCTCAGCGACGACCAGCGTGAGGCCGCGGCAGAGATTCGAGTCCTACGCCAGCGCCGACTGACCGAGGAACCCCGGATCAATCTGGAGGCTTACTTCGGTGAGGTCGCGCTCCTGGTCGGTGGCGACCGCGACATTCTGGCTGGTCAGATCCGTCATGCCATCGATGTGGCACAGCAGCCGAACGTGACCCTGCGCATGGTCCCGCTGAGCGCAGGACGCCAAGCAATCCTCTCTTCCGGCCTCACCCTGATGCACTTCTCCGGCGAGGAGAGCTTCGTCTTCATCGAAGCCGCCGGAGGTATGCTCCCGCGTAAGTCGGGACGCGATGTACGACGAGCCGAACGCGCCTTCGCTCGGCTGAAGCGACATTCGCTGTCGCCGGAGGACACCATCACCGCACTTGAGCACAAGTTGGAAGAGTTGACGTGATCAGCAAGCACGACCCCTACTCCCACGATCCTGCTGACGCCGACTGGGTCAAGTCCCCTTTCTCCGGCGACTCCAACGGCAACTGCGTGATCATCGCCCGCTTCGACAACGGCGACGTCTGGCTCGGCGACGACAAGAACCCCGACCGCCCCCACCTCGCCTTCGACCAGGCCGAGTGGACCGCCTTCGTCCAGGCCATCGAAGCCCGCGACCCCCGCTTCACCGCCTAACCTGACAGTGGCCCTGCTCGACACAACGAGCAGGGCCACCGGCCATCGGGAGGCAATCATGCACAACCCGTACAACCACAACCCCGCCGACGCCCAGTGGGTCAAGTCCCCCTTCTCCGGTGACGACAACGGCAGTTGCGTGATCATCGCCCGCTTCGACAACGGCGACGTCTGGCTCGGCGACGACAAGAACCCCAACCGCCCCCACCTCGCCTTCAACCACGCCGAGTGGACCGCCTTCATCCAGGCCATCGAAGCCCGCGCCCCCCACTTCACCGCCTAACCTGACAGCGGCCCTGCTCGACACAACGAGCAGGGCCACCGGCCATCGGGAGGCAATCATGCACAACCCGTACAACCACAACCCCGCCGACGCCCAGTGGGTCAAGTCCCCTTTCTCCGCCGATGACAACGGCGACTGCGTGACCATCGCCCGCTTCGCCAATGGCGACGTCTGGCTCGGCGACGACAAGAACCCCAACCGCCCCCACCTCGCCTTCGACCAGGCCGAGTGGACCGCCTTCGTCCAGGCCATCGAAGCCCGCGACCCCCGCTTCACCGCCTGACAGACCCTCCGGCCCGGCCCGTTCACCAACGGGCCGGGCCGTGCTCAGCCGATTCCCCGGACCGGCGGCTCGTCCCTGGTCCCGTCCTCCGCGACGACCGTGAACTGCTCCCTGCCCGCCACCGACAGGTCCACCGGGTACAGCGAGGCCGTGTCGTTGACGTCCAGCTCGCGGCTCTGCCGTCCGGTCGCCGCGTCGATCCGGGTCAGCTTGTCGCGGGTCATCGCCCACACCGACGTCCCGTCGACCAGCACGCCCGTCACCTGGTCGTCCAGGCCCGCCGTCCACTGCTTGGTGCCGTCCGCGAGGGAGTAGGCGACCAGCCGCCCGGTGGCGGTGCGGCTCGGGTGCGGGCCGCCGCTGATGCTGACGTCGCCCTGCCGCTCCCCCGGCACGATGAACAGGTCTCCGACCACCATCCCGCCGAGCAGGGGCCGGGCGGTGAACTCGTCGAAGGCGTGGACCCCGCCCAGCATCACGTCCAGGTCGTACTCGTCCCCGGAGACGGGGATCGCCGCGCGCCGGCGGCCCGTCCGGTCGAAGCTGAGCACCGCGTGGGTGCCGCGCTCGGCCTGGGCGTCGACCCAGACCGCGAGCGGGTCGACGGACACCACCATGAAGTTCTTGAGCCCGCCCTCGGCCGCCATGGCCGCCCGCGTCCGCCCCTGCCCGTCCCCGGGCACCAGGGTGCGCACGACCGCCGTCCCGTCACCGCACGCCGCGGCCGTCACCACGTCCTGGTCCCCGCCCGCGACCTCGATCGGGGTGCACCCGGCGTCGGGCGCGCTGCGCCACAGCTCCTGGCCGTCGGTCAGCCGGACGGCCCGCCAGCCGTCGGTGCCCTGCAGCACGGCCTGGGCGCCCGCCACCGCGACGAGGTCGGAGTCCGCGCTGTCCCCGTCCCGGGCGGGGGCATTCACGGTGGCGGTCCAGCCCTGCTTGCCGTCCGCGAGGTCCAGCGAGGTCACCGCCGCGCAGGGCTTGCCGCGCGGCGAATGCCCGACCAGGCCGATGCCACCCGCTCCGATCCCCCGGCTCATCGTGCACACGGAGTCGGAGCCCGGCGGCGTCCACTGCCAGGCGACCGACCCGCCGCCGCTGCGGTAGGCCACCACCTGGTCGGGACGGACCCGCACGACCAGGCTGCCGTTGGTCCAGCTGCCGACGGCGCGGACGGTGGCCGGGTGGTCCGCCGGGGCCTTCCAGGAGTCGTTGAGGCCGTCCCCGGCGAAGCAGAAGAAGACCCCCAGGCCCAGCACGGTGCCGACGGCCGCCGCGGGGAGCCCGCGCCTGGGGTGGATCAGCGCCCAGACGAAGCCGGCGCCGCAGGGCAGCAGGCCGAGGATGCTGATGGCGCCCAGGTAGCCCAGGCTCTCGCCGCCGAACCCGTTCGCGGGGCCGAACAGCACGGCCAGGCCCATGCTCGCGAACAGGGCCCCGAGCACGCCGCCGGTCAGTACGGCCCCGGTCTCCCTGTGCTCGGCGAACCTGGCGGCCCACCTCGACCTTGCCCGGACGACGCTGTCCTCGGGCCGCTCGGCCATGCCCGTCTCTCCCCTGCGAAGCGCCGCCCCCGCAGTGGGGCGTCGATCATCGGATCGTCGCAGAGCAGGGCAAATTCCTGAACAAAGAGCAGGAAAAACCACGTCCTGCCCTGCACATGGGAGGCCCTGACCGGCGCGATCGTTACGAATCGCGCCCTACAGCCCCGGGGCCGGCCGCCCCGCGCACCGCCTCCCACACCTGCCCGGCCAGCGCCTCCGGAGCCCGGGCACCGTCGACCACCAGGTCGCACTCCCACCGCAGCGGCTCGACGTGGCGCTCGTGGGCGGCCCGCCGGTGCCGGACGTAGTTGCGCAGCAGCACCTCCAGCGGAAAGCCGCCCGCGAGGCACTTGCGATCGATCTTGCGGACCAGCCGGAGGTCCGCCGCCAGGTCGACGAACACGTCGACGCGACGGCAGGGGCGCTGCGGGGCGACCCGGCGGGCGAACAGCCCCTCCACGACCACCACCGGGGTCCGGGCGAGCGCGGCGTCGACGTCGGCGGCCAGCCGCCCGCCGTCCACCGACTCCGGGTGCCCCACGTCCAGCCGCAGCACCCCGGTCTCGTCCGGCGCCCACACGCCGGCTCGGCCCGGCTCGGCGAAGTAGTAGTCGTCCCCGTGCAGCACCCGCACCCGCTCCGGGCCGACGGTGGCCGCCAGCGTCACGGCCAGCGTTGTCTTGCCCGCACCGGCCCCGCCGGTCAGCGTCACCAGCATCTCCGCCCCCTCCTCGTCAGCCGCGGCCCGTCGTCAGCTCGCCGCCCAGCCCGGGAGGCCCGGAAGCACCGCCTCGGCGAGGCGGTAGAGGGCGGCGTCGTCGATCGGCAGCGAGTCCTTGCGCCAGACGCTGACCTCGAAGCTGCCGCCGCTCCCGTCCGGGTTCTTCGCCACGGCGAGCGCGTGGGCGGGGGCGCCGGTGCCCGTGGTGGACTTGCCGCCGCCGAGGGAGAAGGACAGCGTCATCGTGGGGGCGCGGTAGAACAGCGCCTTGTGCCCGAGGACGGGTGCGCGCGGGTCCGCCGACGGGTAGAGCCGGGCGTAGTCGTCCACGTCGACGTCCGTACTGTCCGCGAGCTGGACGTAGAGCTCGCCGAACTGCACCTCCGCCGCGCCGTAGCCGTCCTTGTCCAGGCCCGGCCCGCCGCTCAGCGTCATCCCGGCCTGCGCCACCAGCACCCGCTCCTTCGGCACGCCCATCAGCACCGGCAGGTCGGGGCGGTTGAGCGCGGCGCACAGCGCCGGGTACCTGGCCGAGTCCGTCGGCTTCGCCGGACTGCACTTCGCCGGCGTGTTGCTCGGCCCGAGGCCCCGGCCGTCCCCGGTCAGGTACCAGAGGCCGGCCAGCAGCGCCCCCACCAGGACGACCGCGAGGGCGACCTGCAAGCCCACCCGCGGCGCCCGGGCGCCGGCTTCGGGGCCGGGCTCCGGCCCCGTCCCGGGCTCCGTCTCGGCCGCTGGCTCCGGCTTCGGCTCCGGCTCGGTGGTGCCGGTCTCCACGATTCCCCCACGATCACCAGTCACCGGCGGACCCTATCCCCGTCGGCGCCCGTCCGCACCGGATTTCCCCGACCCCGAGGCCGGACCCCGAGGCCGGACCCCGAGGCCGGACCCCGAGGCCGGCTCCCACCCGCGTGGGGACGACGTGTCAGTCCGCGAAGACGGCCCGGTCCTTCACGAACTCGACGTACTCGAACACCGCCCCGCCAGGGTGCCGGACGGTCGCGTTGCGGCCGGTCGGCACCTCGTTGGGGCCGTCCAGCAGTTCGCCCCCCAAGGCGGCCAGCAGCGGCCCGAGGCCGTCCAGGTCGTCGACCAGCAGCGTGCTCTGCACCCTGCGGAAGCGCGCCAGCGCCTCCTCCGGGCCGGCGACGACCAGCAGGCCGCCGATCCGCGCGACCTCCACCCCCGCGTAGGGGAAGCGCAACCCCTCGCGCTCGCCGGTGAGTTCGCGCAGCGTGGGCAGGACCGTGTCGAGGTCGTCCACGTACACCCGGGCCAGCGTCTCCAGCACCTTCATCGTCACAACCTCCGCAGGATCCAGTCGACCGTCAGGACAGTTCGAATTTCCCGAACTGTCGAACTGGGATACTAGACAGCGCGCCGCCCCACCGCCAGGGCCGGCCGGAACCAGTGCCGGACCCGAGGAGCCCGAGGACCCCGATGCGGACCCTGACCCAGCCCCACCCCGAGGACTTCGACCTCGCCACCGTCCTGCACGCCCTCGGCGACCCGGTCCGGCTCCAACTCGTCCGCCGCCTCGCCGAGGAGGGCGAGACCACCTGCAGCCCCGAGGGGCTCACCGTCCCCAAGTCGACGCTGTCCAACCACTGGCGGATCCTCCGCGAGGCCGGCCTGGTCACCGTCCGCACCAGCGGCCGGGCCCGCCTGGTCACGCTCCGCCGCGACGAGCTCGACGCCCGCCTCCCCGGCCTGCTCGCCGCCGTGCTCGACGCGCCCGCGCTCCGTCGCGACCGGTGACCAACGACCGTACTCCCGAGCCGGGTTGAGGCGCGGCGGGAGGCGGGCGCCCCGACCGGGTGGGTCGCGGCGCCCGACCGTACGTGGACGCACAGCCGCTCGTTCTGCTGTGCCCCGGTGCTTCCCCTGGCCATCGGGTCAACGACTGGGTCCGGTGGTCCCTCCTCACGCATTGCGACCCACCGCCGGAACCGTAGAATCCGGGTGTTCCGGGAGCCCAGCCCTTCGGGAACCCGGCCGTTCGGGAGCCCTGCCGTTCGGGGAATCCGGCCGTCCCGCCGAGGGGCCACCCCTGGCAGCACCGTCCCCCGACCGTCCGCAGGAAGGATCGGCGTGTTCCGAGCGCAGCGCCCGCACACCGCACAGCTCACCCCGTGGGAGGGCGACGGACCGGTCTCCGGCGTCGCCCTGCTGCTCCCCGGCGGGTTCATCCGCAGCCGGCGCGGACCGCTGCGGCTCGCCGAGCTCGGCCTCCAGGGACTCACCGCCGAACTCGCCGACCGCGGCCGCCCGCACGGCCTCGCGGTGCACCTGCTGCGCTACCGCCACGGCGGCTGGAACGGCGCCGACGCCGACACCGCCGTCGACACCCGGTGGGCGCTGGAGGAACTCGACCGCCGCTACCCGGGCGTGCCGGTGGTGCTCATCGGGAACTCGCTCGGTGGACGGGCCGCGTTCTGGTGCGCGGGGCACCCGAACGTCGTCGGGGTGGCCGGGCTCGCCCCCTGGCTGCCCACCGGCGACCGGGTCGACCAGCTCGCCGGGCGGCGGGTGCTGATCGTGCACGGCACCGCCGACCACAGCGCGGCCAACGCCGCCCAGTCGCTGGAGTACGCGCTGCGCGCCCGGGAGGTCGCGCCCGACCTCGCGCGGTACGAGGTGCCCGGCGGGAGCCACTACCTGGTCCGGCAGAGCGCCGACATCAATGCGCTGATCACGGACTTCACCCTGACCGCGCTGGGCGCCGAGGCCGCGCCGCTGGCGGCGGGGGCGGTCTGTACCCGGCTGCCGGTCCGGGCGTAGTCGCGGGGCTGGCGCCCGGGGGGGGGGGGGGGGGGGGGGGGGGGGGGGGGGGGGGGGGGGGGGGGGGGGGGTGTGGGGTGGGTGGTAGATGGGCGT